>JALWEA010000062.1 GCA_027039465.1 Calditrichia bacterium
CGGCGACAACATCACGATAGATGTTGAATTGCAGAAAGAGATCGCTCTTGAGAAAGAATTGCGTTTTGCAATTCGTGAGGGTGGACGCACGGTAGGTGCGGGTGTTGTTACGGAAATTATCGAGTAATAAAATAAAGAGGTGGTAGAGTGGCTAACCAGAAAATTAGAATACGGCTTAAAGCTTACGACCATAATTTGATTGATAAGTCGGCGGACAAAATTATTCGTACCGCTAAGGCCACCGGAGCGGTCATTTCCGGGCCGATTCCTTTGCCCACAGATCGCTCAGTTTACACGGTGTTGCGTTCACCGCATGTAAATAAAAAATCAAGAGAACAGTTCGAAACGCGTGTGCATAAACGATTAATCGATATTTTAAATGCAACCGGTAAAACCGTTGATGCTCTGATGAAGTTGGAGTTACCGGCTGGTGTTGATATCGAAATTAAAACTTGATAAGGTTCGGAGTGAATAATGGCTGGCATTTTAGGTTTAAAAGTCGGAATGACTCAAATATTTGATAATGATGGTCTGGTAGTACCGGTTACAGTAATCAAGGCCGGACCCTGCTATGTAACGCAAATAAAAACAAAAGAAAAAGACGGTTACAATGCGGTACAGTTGGCTTTTTATGATGCCAAAGAAAAACGCGTAACCAAACCTTTGAAGGGCCACTTTGAAAAAGCGGGCGTTAGTCCGAAACGGTTTTTGGTTGAATTCGATTTCGGCGAAGATCACGGATTGAAGGTCGGCGACGAACTGAAAGTGGATATTTTAAAGGAAGGAACGCAGGTAAAGGTTTCCGGGACTTCCAAAGGTAAGGGCTTTCAGGGTGTGGTAAAACGCCATCATTTTAACGGAGGCCCCAAAACGCATGGTCAGTCCGATCGTTGGCGTGCGCCCGGTTCACTTGGTCAAAGTTCTTATCCTTCAAGGGTATTCAAGGGATTACGTATGGCCGGTCGCATGGGCGGCAAGCGTTCGACCTTAAAAAACGTAAAAGTGGTTAAGGTGGACGCGGAAAACAACTTGTTGTTCTTAAAAGGTGCGGTTCCCGGATCTCGTAATTCATTAGTAGAAATAACAACCAAATAAGCGGAAAAACAGGGTGCGTCATGAAGGTAAATGTTTATGGAATAGATGGTCAAAAGACCAGCACAGAAATTGAGTTGAACGACAGCGTCTTTGCTATTGAGCCGAATGATCACGTAATTTGGCTGGATGTAAAAGCTATTTTGGCAAATCGTCGTCAGGGTACGCATGCTACCAAAGGTCGTTCGGCGGTTTCCGGTGGCGGTAAAAAACCGTTCCGTCAAAAAGGTACGGGCCGCGCACGTCAGGGAACGATTCGTGCACCGCATTATGTCGGCGGCGGACGCGTATTCGGGCCGCAACCGAGAGATTACAGCCAAAAAGTAAATAAAAAAGTGAAGAAGCTGGCTCGTAAATCTGCGCTTTCGTACAAAGCCAAAGAAGATAAAATTATCGTGGTTCAGGATTTCAATTATGAAAAACCGTCTACCAAGCAAATGCTTAATTTGCTGAGTAATTTCGGTTTGGAAGATAAAAAGGTGCTTTTGTGCACCAGCGAATATGCTCCGATGGTTGTGAAATCGGCCGGTAATTTGTTTAATGTTGAAGTTCGTGAATCCGGAACGTTTTCTACCTACGATGTTTTAAAAGCGGATACGATTGTATTTCAAGAAGGCGCTGTTCAAAAAGTTAATGAGGTATTGTCCAAATGAAAGAGAAACAGATATTAATTCAGCCCTTGTTTACGGAAAAGATGGCCAGACTTCAAGACGAAGAAAACAAATACGCTTTTAAGGTCAATTTAAAAGCCAATAAAATTGAAATTAAAAAGGCCGTGGAAAAAAAGTTTAACGTAAAAGTGAAGTCTGTGCGGACAATGGTGATGCAGGGTAAGGTGCGCCATCAGTTTACCAAGGGCGGACGATATGAAGGGCGCCGTCCATACTGGAAAAAGGCAATTGTTACGCTGCATGAAGGTAATGAAATAGATTTATTTACTAACGCATAATATGCTTGTGGAGTAGTCCAATGGGAATTAAGACATTTAAGCCAATAACGCCGGGACAAAGATTTAAAACGGTAAGCGATTTTGCCGAAATTACGACGGATGTACCCTATCGGCCTTTACTTGAGCCGATTAAGAAATCGGGCGGACGTAATAATTTTGGCCGAGTTACTTCTCGTCATCGCGGCGGCGGGCATAAAAAATTATATCGTATCATTGATTTTAAGCGCAATAAACGCGGCATTCCCGCTGTTGTTGAAACCATCGAATACGATCCGAACCGGACGGCACGCATTGCCTTGCTGAAATATGCGGACGGCGAGCGTCGATACATTTTGGCCCCGGACGGATTAAAGGTGGGTGACAAAATCATGGCCGGCCCGGAAGCCGAAATTCGTATCGGAAATGCGCTGCCGCTGGAAAAGATTCCTGTGGGTTTAACCATTCACGCCATTGAAATGCGTGAAAACAAAGGTGCCCAGTTGGTACGAAGCGCAGGTACTTCCGCTCAGTTGGCGGCCAAAGAAGGTAAGTTTGCATTAATCAAATTGCCTTCCGGTGAAATGCGTAAAGTTCACGCGCGTTGCTATGCGACCATCGGCCAGGTATCCAATGTGGATCACATGAATATCTCCATTGGTAAAGCGGGTCGTTCCCGCTGGTTGGGCCGTCGTCCACATGTGCGCGGTGTTGCTATGAACCCGATCGATCACCCAATGGGCGGTGGTGAAGGTAAGAGCTCAGGCGGAAGACATCCTGTTTCGCCTTGGGGACAATTAGCTAAAGGCTATAAGACTCGTAAAAAACACAAAAAATCGGATGCTTTAATTGTTAAGCGTCGTAAATAGGAGAAGAATTACTGATGGCACGATCAATTAAAAAAGGTCCTTATATTGATCAAAGTTTGATGAAGAAGATTCAGAAGCTTAACGAAGAAGGTAAAAAAGTTGTGATCAAGACTTGGGCGCGAAGAAGTGTAATTCCGCCCGACTTTGTGGGTCACACCATTGCGGTACATAACGGACATAAGTTTGTCCCCGTTTATATCAGTGAGAACATGGTAGGGCATAAGCTTGGTGAATTTGCACCAACGCGTACCTTCCGGGGACATGGTGGTAAACTGGCCGAACGCATGAGCCGCGTTAGATAAAGATGGAGTATATGATGGAAGCTGTTGCAAAAACCAAGTATATTCGAATTTCACCTCGCAAGGTGAGGCAGGTTCTGCCGTTGATCAGCGGGCGCTCGGTAGAGGACGCATTAAATATTTTGTATTTCACTCAGAAAAGCGCCTCGGAACCTTTGGCAAAAACGATTCGCTCTGCTTTCGCGAATCTTAGTAATATCGATGAAAATAAACGGTTCGATATGCGTGAAGCGAAAATTAAAAACGCCTATGTCGATGCCGGCCCAACATTGAAGAGATTTCGTCCCATGTCGATGGGTCGTGCCGGACGTATCAGAAAGCGTACTTCCCATATCACAGTAGTGGTTGAATATTCAGATTAAGCGTTAAAAAGAGGAGAAAAGGTTTGGGACAGAAAACTAATCCGATCGGCTTACGCCTTGGAATTATAAAATCCTGGAACAGCAGCTGGTTTGACGAAAGAAAATACGCCGATATGCTGCATGAGGATTTAAGGATTAGAAGATACATTCGTAGTCGTTTGAGTAAGGCGGCTGTTTCCAAGATTGAAATCGAACGAACGGCAAAGCGTGTATTGTTAACCATTCACACGGCACGTCCCGGAATTGTAATCGGAAAAAAGGGACAGGAAGTCGATAAGTTGCGGGAAGAATTACGCGCCTTAACCAACAAAGAAATTCAGATTAATATTAATGAAATTAAAAAACCGGAATTGGATGCTTATTTGGTGGCCGAAAACATTGCGCGTCAGATTGAGGGTAAAGTAAGCTGGCGTCGTGCAATGAAAAAGGCCATAACTTCCGCCATGCGTTTGGGCGCGGAAGGCATTAAGATTATGGTTTCCGGTCGTTTGGGCGGTGCCGAGATGGCCCGTAAAGAAATGTACAAAGACGGAAGAATTCCTTTGCACACCTTGCGTGCCGATGTGGATTATGCAAGCTATACTGCCGTTACCACGTATGGCTCCATCGGTATTAAGGTTTGGATTTTCCATGGTGAAGTCATTGGCAAAGTGATTTAGTACAGTTTAGGAGTTGTTCTCATGTTAATGCCGAAAAGAGTAAAATATCGTAAACAACAGCGGGGCCGGATGAAAGGCAATGCCCAATCCGGAAATTACATCGCTTTCGGAAGGTATGGTTTGAAAGCGCTGGAACCGGCCTGGATTACCAGTCGACAGATAGAAGCTGCTCGTATCGCCATTACGCGTCACATTAAACGTGGCGGTAAGGTATGGATTCGTATTTTCCCTGATAAACCGGTTTCCAAAAAACCTGCCGAAACCCGCATGGGTAAAGGTAAGGGCTCACCGGAATATTGGGTAGCGGTTGTTCGTCCCGGTCGTATCTTGTTCGAGCTTGAAGGTGTTCCGGTGGAACTCGCCAAAGAAGCCATGCGCTTGGCATCTCATAAATTGCCCATTAAAACAAAATTTGTGGTAAGTGAATAGCGGGAGTTGAGCGATGAAGAAAACTGAAGAATTAAAGGGCATGAGTTTGGAAGAATTGCAGGGCAGATTAGCCGAAGCCAAAGAAGAATATGAAAATCTGCTGTTGCAAAAGGCAACGCACGAAATTTCGAATCCGATGCGTATTCGCACCGTACGGCGTGAGATTGCCAGAATTAAAACGTTTATCAGACAACATGAATTGGGAATTCAAAAAAAGTAATGGGTAGACTATGAAAACACAACGTGGTTTACGAAAAGTTCGTATCGGAAAAGTTGTAAGCAACAAAATGGATAAAACGATCACCGTAGCAGTTGAGCGTCGGTTCAAACATCCTGTTTACGGAAAATTCGTAAAAAAGACGGTAAAATTTAAAGCGCATGACGAAAACAACGTCTGTTCGGAAGGTGATATCGTAAAAATAATGGAAACCAGGCCGCTAAGTAAAAGCAAACGCTGGCGCCTTGTTGAAGTCGTTGAAAAAGTGAAATAAGGAAACGAGAAATGGTACAAGAATATACTAAACTCAACGTAGCAGACAATTCGGGTGCGCAGAAAGTAATGTGCATTCGCATTCTTGGGAGCTCTGGTAAAAAATACGGTACCATTGGTGATATTATTGTGGTAACGGTAAAAAGCGCCATTCCAGGCGGTTCGGTTAAAAAAGGCGATGTCACCAAGGCCGTAATTGTGCGCACTAAAAAAGAAATCCGCAGGCCGGATGGTACATACATCCGATTTGATGATAACGCTGCCGTTTTGCTGGATAATAATATGGAACCCAAAGGCACGCGTATTTTTGGCCCGGTTGCCCGTGAATTGCGTGAAAAGCAATTTATGAAAATTGTTTCATTAGCACCTGAAGTATTGTAAAAATAGACGGGAATAGGCATCATGAGAATTCGAAAAGGTGATACAGTTAAAGTTATTGCGGGATCTTACAAAGATAAAGGGAAAGTCGGTAAAGTACTGAAAGTTTTCCCTGATAAAAACCGCATTATTGTTGAAGGTGTGAATTTAATTAAACGACACATGCGTCCCACGCAAAAATTGCCGCAGGGTGGGATTATCGAAAAAGAAGGTCCGATCCATGTGTCCAATGTGATGTATTACAACACGAAATTTAACACCACAACACGCATTGGCTATAAAATACTTGAAGATGGATCCAAGGTACGTTACTGTAAGAATCCTGAATGTCAGGGCGAAATTATTCCTGATGTTGAATAGCTGGAGTATGGAGTAGAAAGATGGCAGAATATTTTCCAAGATTATTAGAAAAATACCAAAAAGAAGTCGTTCCGCACTTGCAGAAGAAGTTCGG
The DNA here is from genome assembly GCA_027039465.1 of Calditrichia bacterium. Classification (GTDB taxonomy): domain Bacteria; phylum Calditrichota; class Calditrichia; order Calditrichales; family Calditrichaceae; genus Caldithrix. Next base: position 5,958 of record JALWEA010000062.1, read on the forward strand.
CTACAAGAACATCCACCAGGTTCCCAAATTGCTGAAGATCAGCATTAACGCCGGTGTGGGTGAGGCGACACAAGATCCCAAAGCTCTGGAAGGAGCGGTCAAGGATTTAATGATCATTTCCGGACAGAAACCGATCATTACTTCGGCGCGCAAGTCCATTTCAAATTTTAAATTGCGCCAAGGAATGAAAATCGGTGCAAAAGTTACTTTGCGCAAATGGATGATGTGGGAATTTTTGGATCGTTTCATTTCGTTGGCCGTGCCTCGTATCCGTGACTTTCGCGGGTTTTCCGATAAGTCGTTCGACGGACGCGGAAACTATTCTTTAGGTATTAAGGAACAGATCATTTTCCCGGAAATCAATGTGGATAACATTGATAAAATCAGGGGATTTGATATTACTTTCGTTACCTCTGCTGAGACCGATGAGGAAGGGTACGAATTATTAAAAGAATTGGGCTTCCCATTCAAGAAGAAATAATTTAAAAACGGTGAGGTGAAGGTTTGGCACGTAAAGCACTAATTGTAAAGCAAAAAAGAGAACCAAAATTTAAAGTAAGAAAATACCATCGTTGTCGTCGATGTGGCCGTCCGCGCGGCTATTTGAGAAAATTCGGGTTATGCAGAATATGTTTCCGTGAATTGGCCCTGCAAGGGGAAATTCCGGGCATAACCAAGGCGAGCTGGTAGTTGGAAAGGAGACTTAATCGATGTCAATGACAGATCCAATTGCAGATTTCTTAACTCGCATTCGAAATGCCCTGCATGCGCAGCATAAATATGTGGATATCCCTGCTTCGAATATGAAGCGTAAAATGGCGCGTATTCTTTTGGAGCAAGGGTTTATTAAAAAATACATTATTATTGATGACGGTAAACAAGGGCTTATTCGAATCTGGTTGAAATATGATGAAGAAAATAATCCTGTAATTACACATCTGGAACGTGTGAGCACACCGGGTCGTCGGATTTATGTGGACGTGGATCATCTTCCGCGTGTAATGAATAATTTAGGTATTGCGATTGTAACGACATCCAAGGGTGTTCTTACAGCCAGAGAAGCCCGCCGGCAGAAAGTTGGTGGCGAAGTGTTGTGTTACATCTGGTAATGAATAGGAGAAGATAAAGTGTCACGTATCGGTAAATTACCAGTTCCAATTCCGGAAAAGGTTTCCGTTGAGCTGCAAGAAAATAATTACATGGTGGTCAAAGGCCCTAAAGGTGAGCTGAAACGACAATTGCATCCGGCAATGAATATTGAAATCAAAGACAATCAGGTGGTTGTTACGCGTCCGGATGATTCCAAGTTCAATCGTTCGCTTCACGGTTTGACCCGGCAGTTAATTGCCAACATGATTGAAGGTGTTTCCAACGGTTTTAGCAAAAAGCTCCAGATTGTCGGTGTCGGGTATCGTGCGGAGATGAAAGGCAAAAAACTCGTATTGACCATCGGATATTCACATCCGATCGTAGTCTCCGTGCCGGATATTATTAAAATCGAAACTCCCAGCCCAACCGAAATCATTGTTTCCGGTATTAATAAGGAACTTGTCGGTTTGGTTGCTGCCAAAATTCGCAGCTTCCGTAAACCTGAGCCTTATAAAGGTAAGGGTATTCGTTATGAAGGTGAATATGTGCGTCATAAAGCAGGCAAGGCTGCAGGTAAATAAGAAATAGGGTGATGGCAATGACGAAAAGAAATAAAAAAAGAAAAAAGACCGTAGTAGGTACCAGCGAACGTCCGCGTCTCGTTGTTTACCGTAGCAATAAGTACATCCACGCTCAATTGGTGGACGATTATGCGCATAAGGTTTTGCTCGGCATGTTCGACAAAAGCAAAATTGCAGTCGAAGCATTAAAAGATGCCAAAACCAAAACGGAGCGTTCTTTTGCTTTGGGTAAACTGTTTGCCGAAGAAGCTAAAAAGTTGAATGTGAGCAAAGTAGTATTTGATCGGAACGGATATATTTATCATGGCCGTGTAAAATCCTTTGCCGAAGGTGCAAGAGAAGGTGGATTGGAGTTTTAAAATTAGGAGATTGCTGTGGTTGAACGTATCAATCCGAGTGAATTAGAATTAAAAGAAAAAGTTATTCATATTAACCGTGTGGCCAAGGTATTAAAGGGTGGCCGTCGGTTTTCATTTAATGCGGTTGTGGTTGTCGGTGACGGTAAAGGCGTTGTCGGGTTAGGCTTGGGCAAAGCCAACGAAGTGATTAACGCTATCGCCAAAGGAACCGAACAGGCCAAGAAAAATTTGGTACGGGTTTCCATTATAAACGGCACGATTCCCCATCCGATTAAAAGCAAATACGGTGCGGGCTATGTGGTTCTTAAACCGGCCTCTCCAGGTACGGGAGTTATAGCCGGTGGCCCTGTGCGCGCAATTTGCGAAGCTGCGGGAATTACGGATATTTTAACCAAATCCATCGGTTCTTCCAATGTTCATAATGTAAGTAAAGCGACATTTAACGCATTAAAAGAAATGCGCAGTGCGGAACAGGTCGCCAAAAAACGCGGCATTTCGCTTAAAAAATTATTCCGCGGTTAATAGTAATTTTTGCAGGGATGGTTATTATGGCAAAGACAAAGAAAACGACAGAAAAGAAGATTAGAATAACACAGGTTAGAAGCATCATTGGTCGTCCAGAAGATCAGCGGTTAACCATGAAAGCATTGGGATTGCGCAAAATGCATCACAGTGTTGAAAAAGTTGCAACACCGCAAATTCTCGGTATGGTAAACAAAGTACGCCACCTTATTAAAGTGGAAGATGTTTAAGAAAGGAAAGACGGACGATGAATTTAAGTCAATTAAGACCGGCTAAAGGTTCCAATAAGAAAAAGAAACGGATCGGTCGCGGAGAAGGTTCCGGTACGGGAGTTACCGCGGGACGAGGCAATAAAGGTTACGGCTCCAGAGCAGGTTCGAAAAAACGCGCTTGGTTCGAAGGTGGCCAAATGCCATTGCAACGGCGTTTGCCCAAATACGGCTTTAACCGGCCTGAAAAAGTTGTCTATCAGGTCATCAACGTGGGTGATTTGGCCCGATTGGAAAAACAGGAAACAATCACCAAAGAAGATTTGTTGAAATCCGGTTTGATTCGCAAAAAGAATGTTCCGGTAAAATTGTTAGGTGAAGGCGAAATAGATCGTAAAGTTAATATTCAGGTAGATGCAGTGAGTAAGTCTGCTAAAGAAAAAATCGAAAAAGGTGGAGGCGTAGTTACTTTAACATGATGCTGGAAACATTTCGCAATATCTTTAAGATCGGTGACCTGAGGAAAAAAATCCTGTTTACTTTGTTGATTCTTGGGTTGGAACGCATTGGTACCCATGTTGTTACGCCGGGTATCGATACGGCTGTTTTGGCTGAAGGCTTCCGCAATTTGCAGAACACGTTGTTCGGTTTGTACGATTTGTTTGCGGGTGGCGCTTTCAGAAAAGCGGCTATTTTTGGCTTGGGTATTATGCCGTATATTTCTTCGTCCATTATCATTCAGCTTTTAGGCGCTGTCATTCCCTACTTCCAAAAGTTGCAAAAGGAGGGGGAAGAAGGTCGAAAGAAAATTATGCAGTATACCCGTTACGGTACGCTTTTAATCTCGGCCATGCAGGCCTTCGGCGTTGCCATCTTTTTGCAGAGCATTCAGTTGCCTGACGGACGGTTGGCGGTTCCTCATCCGGGATTTGCTTTCGAAATGTTGACCATGATTTCCATGACATCCGGAACAATGCTCATCATGTGGCTGGGTGAACAAATCGATCAGCACGGTATCGGAAACGGTATTTCGTTGATCATCTTCATCGGTATTATCGCGCGATTTCCGGCGGCAATCATGCAGGAATATCAACAGTTCTCCATCGGGCAGCGCGGTTTGTTGGCCGAAGTAATGTTGATTGCCTTAGCGTTTGTCGTCATTTATTTTATCGTGCTGTTGACCGAAGGGACGCGTAAAATTCCGGTTCAATATGCCAAACGTGTTGTGGGTCGTAAGGTTTATGGCGGTGTGAATACTTACTTCCCGTTAAAAGTGAACACGGCCGGTGTAATGCCGATCATTTTCGCTCAGGCCATCATGTTTGTGCCGTCAACGTTATTAACCTTTTTGCCGGGAAGCGATTTCTTCCTGGGATTGCAACGATTGTTTTCCATGGATTCCTGGTTTTACTGGATCACTTATGGTGTGATGATTGTTTTCTTTACTTATTTTTACACGGCCATCGCTTTGAATCCGGTGGAAGTTGCAGAGAACCTGAAGAAACAGGGCGGATTTATTCCGGGCGTACGTCCCGGGAAAAAGACGCAGGAATTCCTGGATAATATTTTAACGCGAATAACGTTGCCTTCGTCCATCTTTTTGGCTATCGTAGCCATAATTCCGGCGATGCTGGCCAAGTTCGCCAAAATTCCTTACAGTTTGGCTGCCTTTTACGGTGGTACGGGTTTGTTGATTATTGTCGGTGTGGCATTGGATTTCTTGCAACAGGTCGAATCGCACTTGTTCATGCGCCACTATGATGGATTTATGAAGTCGGGCAAAGTTCGCGGAAGGCGCGGATAATCAAACAATGGTTTACATTAAAACCGATCAACAGATTGCTAAAATTAAAAAAAGCAATATTATCGTCGCAGAAGCATTAGAGTTCATTGAAAAATTTGTTCAGCCGGGAATTACAACGAAGGAACTCAATCGTGAGATTGAGAACTTCATCCTTAAAAAAGGTGCAAGACCGGCTTTTAAAGGACTCTACGGTTTTCCGGCCGCTTCCTGTATTTCCGTGAATGATGTGGTCGTACACGGTATACCGGGTAAGCGCAAACTGAAAGACGGTGACATCGTAGGCATCGATATCGGTGTGGAATTAGACGGATTTTACGGAGACGGAGCGCGTACCTTTTTGGTGGGCAACGTAAGACCCGATATCGTTAAGCTTTGCAAAGTAACCGAAGAAAGTTTGTACAAGGGCATTGAACAGGCCAGGATCGGAAACCGCGTGGGTGATATTTCTGCGGCCATTCAGGAACATGTTGAGAAACATGGCTTTTCCGTAGTGCGTGAATTTGTGGGACACGGTGTGGGCATTAAGCCGCACGAAGATCCTCAAATACCGAATTACGGGAAAAAAGGAACGGGTATGCGTTTAAAACGCGGGATGGTGATTGCCATTGAACCGATGATCAATATGGGAACCTACGAAGTTTACATTGACGATGACGAATGGACGGTTCATACGGCTGACGGATTACCATCGGCCCATTACGAACATTCACTAGCCATTTTGGAAGATGGCCCGGTGATTTTAACCAAAACAGAATAGCAGGAGAGAAGCGCTTTGGGTAAAAAGCAAGATGCCATAAGAGTTGACGGAGTTATTAAAGAAACATTGCCCAATGCTTCATTCATTGTCGAGCTGGAAAACGGCCATGAAGTTCTGGCTTATATTTCCGGCAAAATGCGCATGCATTTTATTAAAATTTTACCTGGAGATAAAGTGAGTTTGGAATTATCTCCTTATGATTTAACTCGTGGAAGAATAGTTTACAGATATAAGTGAAAGAGGGATAGCGATGAAAGTTAGAGCCTCAGTAAAGATTATGTGTGACGGCTGCAAAATTGTACGCCGTAAGGGAGTTGTTCGTGTTATTTGCAGCAAAAACCCCAAACATAAACAACGTCAAGGATAATAGGATATAGGAGGCAGTCTTGGCTCGTATAGCAGGTGTTGATCTACCCAAGAACAAGCGCGTAGTAATTGGTTTAACGTACATTTTCGGAATCGGTCGTTCTTCCGCACAAAAAATTTGTGCAGATGCAGGCGTTGACGAAAGCAAACGCGTTAAAGATCTGAATGAAGACGATATTCGTAAAATTCGTACCATTATTCAAAATGAATATAAGGTCGAAGGTGCGCTGAAAGCGGAAATTAATATGAATATCAAACGGTTAATGGATATTAACTGTTACCGGGGTATTCGTCATTATCGCGGCTTACCGGTTCGCGGACAGCGTACAAAAACCAATGCACGTACGCGTAAAGGGCGTAAACGTTCAGTAGGTGCTAAGAAAAAGAAAAAATAAACTGAAATTCGGGAGATAAAAGTTGGCATCACCAAAAAGATCAAGAAAACAAAAAAAGAAAGTTCGTGTTGAACCACACGGCAAAGCCCATATAAAAGCGACGTTCAACAATACCATAATTTCGATTACGGATGTTTATGGTAATGTGATCTCCTGGGCCTCTGCAGGTGTTGTGAATTTCAAAGGTTCGCGCAAAAGTACTCCGTTTGCCGCGCAGGTGGCAGCGGAACGTGCCGCCAAACAGGCAATGGACATGGGCTTGCAAGCGATTGATGTGGAAGTAAAAGGCCCTGGTTCCGGACGTGAAGCTGCAATCAAATCGTTGCAGGCGGCCGGATTGAAAATTCTTTCGATCAGGGATGTTACACCCATCCCGCACAATGGTTGTCGTCCACCGAAGAAAAGACGCGTTTAACGTAGATGGAGATGGTAAATGGCTAAATATAATGGTCCTAAAGGAAAAATCGTAAGAAAATTCGGCGAAAACATTTTCGGAAATCCGAAATACGATCGGTTGTTGTCCAAAAAGCCTTATCCGCCGGGACAGCATGGAATGAAACGCCGTAAATTAAGCGATTATGCCTTACAGCTTAAAGAAAAGCAAAAAGTTAAATACATGTACGGTATGCTGGAACGTCAATTCCGTCGGTTCTTTTTAAAGGCCGAACGAATGAAAGGCGTCACCGGCGAAAACTTACTCCAGTTGCTGGAAAGCCGTTTGGATAATACGGTTTTTCGTCTGGGATTTGCTCAGTCCAGAGCTCAGGCCCGGCAAATGGTTTTGCATCGCCATATCATGGTTAACGGGAAAATCGTCAATATTCCTTCATTCATTTTAAAACCGGGTGATGTTATTCAGGTACGTGAAAAGAGCAAACGCCTTTCCATGTTCCATGAAGCTTTAAAACGTGTGGATGCGGATCGAATGTTGCCCTGGTTGGAATTGGACAAAGCCAATTTAACCGGCAAGTTTATCGATCGTCCCAAACGAGAAGATATTCCTGTGAACGTGCAGGAAAGTATGATTGTAGAGTTGTATTCCAAATAATAACATATTAAGATAAGGTGGTTATGAGCTTATCTAATTTACAAATGCCAGAAAAAATTGAAGTAGACGACGCAACTTACAGTGAAACCTACGGCCGTTTCATCGTACAGCCTTTGGAAAAAGGCTATGGTGTTACCCTGGGTAACATGATGCGTCGTGTCCTCCTTTCCTCTTTGGAAGGAGCCGCAATTACCGCGATTAAGGTGAACAACGTGCAGCATGAATTCTCCACCATTCCGGGTGTGTATGAAGATCTGCCGGAAATTATCCTTAATCTGAAAGAATTGCGTTTAAAAGTAGAAAACAATTTACCGGAGAAAATGGTCCTTCATTTAAAAGGCCCGATGGATTTTACCGGTAAGACCATTCAGGAACAAACTTCCGATTTTAAGGTTCTGAATCCGGATTTACACATTGCCGTTTTAAACGAAGCCGCCGATGTGACGTTCGAACTTTATTTCGGACGCGGACGCGGATACGTGATTGCCGATGAAAATAAAACGGAAGATATGCCCTTAGGCGTAATTCCCATCGATTCGATTTTTTCACCGATTTTAAATGTGAAATTTACGGTGGAAAATACCCGTGTCGGTCATCGGACGGATTTTGAAAAACTGATTCTCGATATCACAACCGACGGCAGTATGACTCCGGATGAAGCTTTGACGGAAGCGGCAAAGATCATCAAAGAACACTTGCAGATTTTTGTCAACTTTGATATTGAAAATCAGGAAGAGGAAAAGCAGGAAATCGATGAAGAAACCCTGCGCATCCGCAAGCTGCTTAAGATGAGTGTTGACGAACTCGAACTTTCGGTTCGCTCGCACAATTGCCTGAAAGCAGCCAACATTAAAACCATCGGAGATTTGGTGCGTCGTGACGAGCAGGAAATGCTCAAATTCAAGAATTTCGGACGCAAATCTTTGTTGGAATTAGGAAAAATTCTCGAAGAACGCGGGTTACATTTCGGAATGGAAGTTGACAAATATCTTAAACCTGAAGAGAGTAGTAACAAGTAGTTAGAATAGGGACTTAAAGATGCGACACAGGAAAAAAGGTAATCATTTAGGAAGAACCGCAAGCCACAAAAAAGCATTAATGCGAAATTTGGCTGCACAGGTTTTTGAACATAAAGAAATTCGTACCACGGTTGCCAAAGCCAAGGAATTGCGCAGCTATGTGGAACGTTTGATCACTTACGGAAAAAAAGGTACCGTGCACCACAGACGTTTGGCTTTCCAATTTTTGCAGAACAAACAGGCGGTAAATACCCTATTTAACGAAATCGCTCCGATTTATGAAGATCGTGCCGGCGGTTATACGCGAATTATTCGTTTGGGTAACCGAAAAGGTGACAATGCCGAACTTTCCATTTTTCAATTAGTCGGTTTCGAGAAAGTTCAGACCAAGAAAGAAGAGAAGAAGAAACAGGCTAAAAAGGCTGAAAAGGAAGAGGCCAAAGAAGAAGCCAAGGCCGTTGAAGCCAAAGAAGAAAAAGAAGAGAAACCGAGCGAAAAGGCCAAAGCAGCCGAACCCGAAGCGGAAGTTAAACAGGAAGAAGCCAAAGAAGAGACTCCGGAAGAGGCCAAAGCGGCTGAACCCGAAGGCGAAGAAGAAAAAGCGCAAGATACTCCCTCCTCCGAAGATGCGCAAGCTGCCGATGAAGGCGCATCGGATAAAAAAGAATAAAGGCATGCAAAATACACACACTAAAGCCCCGATTTATCGGGGCTTTTTTCATTTATCCTCAAAAAAATAAATGAGCGGAAAGCGCCATTAAATATCGGGATTTTCAGAATTCTTTTCCTGCTTGCATTATTAGATACATTTCCATAATTTTAAATTTATTAACGATATAGAGACTTTTCTATGGCTCGAATCATAATATTGCTTATCAGTATTCTCTCAAGCATCATCTTTGCAGGTCAACGCGGAATTTGGGTTGTCCGCAATTCTTTATCCACGCAAAATGATTTGGAAATTTTGCAACAAATTACGCGAACTCTGAAACTAACGGATCTTTATTTTCAAGTGCGAGCTTTGGGAAAGGATGTTATTCCGCAAAAGACAAACAGTCAAACCGTCGGCTTACAGGACATCCTTCGATTTTGCGACCAAAACAATGTACGCTTTCATGCCTGGATTAATACCTTCTATGTTTGGAGTTTGCAATCCGATCCCGGAGACGCGTGGCATACTATTTTGCAAGACAAACAGCATCGATTGACCGATGCGGAGATGAAGTTAACCACACCGGATGACTTAAAAAAATCAGGCATTGAAGGTTATTTTGTCGATCCCGAAGCTACGGCCAATTTGAATCAAGTAAAAAAACTTATTAAACGACTTATTTCAAAATTCGGTATTCACGGTATTCATTTTGATTACTTTCGCTTGCCGCCGCCCCCGGTGCATTATTCCGTCTTTCTTCGTACCAAATTTTTACGAAATTATTTTCTCGATCCCGCAAAATTACAGGTTTACCGAAATGAATTTTCAACTTTTTTTGGTGTGCCCGTCTATCAGCGTATGGATCAACGTTATCAAAAATTTTTGCAGAATGAACTCACCCGGTCATTAAACGATTTGGCAACCTTCGTTAAAAGTTTAGAGCCGGACGGTGTTGTGAGTGTGGCCGTAAAACCGGATATTCACGCGGCAAAAAACAGGTATGCGCAGGATTGGCAGCGCTGGATAAGCGATGAAATTTGTGATTATGTGGTTATGATGAATTATGCGCCTGATCACAATGCATTTAAGAAAAATCTAAAAATGGCGAAATCAATTAAACGGGATAAACGGATTGTGGCGGGGATTGGCGCTTATTATTTGGACGGCTTGCAAATATCCGAGCGCATGCAAGAAATTGAACGAATGGGTTTTAACGGTTATTGTTTGTTTTCGTTTACAACATTAAAAGACAAACCGTATTTAATTCGACAACTGTCAATGAATTCCGTTTTTAGGAATTAAACGCAAGGGTTAAGAATTCGATGGGTAAAGTGATTGCTATTTCCAGCCAAAAGGGCGGCGTAGGCAAAACGACCACAGCGATCAATTTGGCAACCAGTTTAGCCATATTTGAGCAAAATGTACTAATTATTGATCTCGATCCGCAGGGTAGCGTTGGAATTAGTTTTCATTTGGACGAATATAATGTTAAATTTGGCCTGTATGAAATAATGGTTAAAGATCTGCCCATGGCCCGTACCATTTTAAATAGCGGGCTTGACTATTTGGATTTGGTGCCGGCAAACATTCATTCCGAAGAGCAGGAAATAGAACTTTACAGTAAAGCGTTAAAACTGGATTTATTAAAAACAATTATTGCACCGATTAAAAACGGTTATGATTTCATTATTGTGGATTGCCCGCCCAATTTAGGTTCAATGACGCTAAACGGGCTTGTGGCTGCGGATTCGGTCATTATTCCGGTGGTTTCCGAATATTATTCGATGAAAGCATTGGGTAAATTTTTGAATACGTTGAAAAATATTAGCAAAAAGTACAATCCGCATTTGAAAATTGCCGGAATTTTGGTTACAATGTTTGACAAACGTATCAAGAAACATAAAGAAATTGTCGAGTATTTACGGACGACATTTAGAGAATTAGTATTTGAAACGGTTATTCCCAGAAATTCCAAAGTTGCGGAGGCGCCTTCCTATGGCAAACCCGTTTTATTGCATTCGATTAAGTCCGAAGGAGCTTTGGCTTATTTGAGATTAGCCGAAGAGATAATGAAGAGAAAAAATACGAATAAACTTTAAGAAAGGATGGCATCGTGGAGAGTTATTATAAACGAACGGACGACATCGATCAAAAAATCCATTCTGTTAAATTACCGTATTTGGCCTGGAAGGTTTTATTTCTGATTGATGACAAGCAAAGCGTTGCCAATTTAAAAGATCTTTTAAGCGAAGAAGAGGCAACTTTGCAGGAAGCTTTGAATATTTTATTCTCGCAAGGTTTGATTACGGAAGTGGAAGAGGCCAAAGAGACGGAAACCGAGACAAAGCCGGAACCTGAAAAGGAAGAGAAAGAAGAAGCACAGCCCGAAGAAGCGGCAACGGAAGAAATCGAGCAGACACAGGAAGCTGACGAAGAACCGTTTGCTGAAATTATTGAAGAAGAAATAATTGAAGAGACAATTATTAAGAAGGAAGTGGAAGAGCCGGAAGAGCAACCGGAAGAAGCGGTAGTTGAGGAAGAGCCTGAAGAAGAACCCGCGCAGGAAGAAGCAGTGCAAGAGGCTGAAGAGGCAACGTCCGAACCGGACTTTTTTGCC
>JALWEA010000063.1 GCA_027039465.1 Calditrichia bacterium
AGTGCTGAAAAGAAAAATGTACGGTTTTAGAGATTTTGAATTTTTTAAGTTAAAAATTCTTGACCTGCATAATTATAAATTTGAGTTAAAGGGCACTTGATGTACTCAAAAACCGGAAGAGCCTTTTATTAAAATTTTAAATGATTATGCCCTTAATTCCGAAATTTGTAGTAAAAAATGCATTCTTTTTGACCCACCCTCTGGCTCCTTCTCCCTGCGATGGTCGCAGGGAGGGGGGACGATAAAATCTTTCATCGCAATGTTTTTCGTGCCATAGTACGAATATAAAATGTCACGTGAGAATGTCAAATTTTTATGAAAATTAAAAATCCGATAATTAAAATTTTCGAAATTCAAAACCAAAACGGAAACCCTCACGGGAATCTTTAAAAGGTTTCTTTTTACCAATTTAAATCTTAAATTAATTGCATTGAAATAAGAACATAAACTCAAGGGAGGTACCCGTGAAAAAAGATTTTATTTCCATCGCCGATTATACAAGAGAAGAACTGGAAGAAATATTTGATCTGACACGTGAATTAAAAGAGAAAACCAAGCGCGGTGAAGAACATCATTTGTGCAAGGGCAAAACCATGTCCATGATTTTTGCCAAACCATCCGCCCGTACGCGTATTTCGTTCGAAACCGGAATGTACCAATTGGGCGGTTACGCTTTGTACCTGAGTCCCAATGACATCGGTATCGGTAAACGGGAAGCTGTCAAGGACATTGCCCGGGTGATTTCCCGCTATAACGACATAATCATGGCACGTTTATTCGATCATGCACATATACTGGAATTGGCCGAATATGCTACGGTTCCCGTCATTAACGGCTTAACCGATTACAATCATCCCTGCCAAATTATGGCCGATATTTACACCATTCTGGAAAAACGCGGTCATTTGGAAGATCTTAAAATCACCTACATCGGGGACGGGAACAATGTTGCCAATTCCTGGGTGAACCTGGCGTCAAAATTACCTTTGCACTTGGTTATTTGCTCTCCGTCCGGTTACGAACCGGATGCGGCTACCCTAACCCGCGCCCACGAGGCGGATATCAGTCGTATTGAAATCGAGCATGACCCGGAAGTGGCGGTTAAAGATGCGGATGTTATCTATACTGATGTTTGGGCCAGCATGGGACAGGAAGCCGAAGCGGAGCAACGGCGGAAAATTTTTATGCCCTATCAGGTTAACAGCAAACTGATCAGCTATGCGCATGATGATGTTATGGTTATGCATTGTTTACCGGCACATCGCGGTGAAGAAATCACGGACGAGGTTTTGGACGGCCCGCATTCCATTGTGTTTGATGAGGCTGAAAACCGCATGCACGTTCAAAAAGCAATTATTGTCAAACTTTTGGAAAATCGATAAAATTGAAAAAACGAAATCTCTTTCTCGGATTGGCGCTTTCGGCCATTGTCTTGCTGGCAGGGTGCAAAAAGCAAAAAACGCACCAACCGAAAACGCCACCTTTACCGCCCATCTCCGCCGGTCAGGTACACCCTAATGTGCCTTATCTTTCGAGCGGAGCAACTTTTGCGGTTTATTTACCGGCCAGTTATGACAAACAACGCCCTTGGCCGGTGCTTTTCTTTTTTGACGCTCACGCCCGCGGTTCTCTGCCCGTGAAGCGCTACCGAAAGTTAGCGGATCAATTCGGCATGATTTTCATTGGCGCCAATAATTTGAAAAACGGACTCAATGTGCAAGCAATTGAAAATCGGGCGGATAATCTGTTTGAAGAAGCAAGCAAACGTTTTAATATTCAGGCTAACCGCAAGTACATCATGGGTTTTTCGGGAGGTGCACGTTCTGCGGTGTTAACGGCTCTTGTGCGCGATGATGTTACAGGCGTTATCGGTTGCGGAGCAGGTTTCCCGCAATGGCGTCAACCGATCACCCGCGCTTTTGCCTACATTGCCATTGGCGGAAAGGGTGATTTCAATCTTTCAGAACTGCGCGTACTCAACGAGCAACTCAACCGTTCTCCCATTCGGCATTGGTTGTTGGAGTTCAATGGGAGTCATGAATGGCCGCCTGTTTCCGTAACCAAAAAGGCGTTGGCTATTTTACAATTGGACGCGATTCGTAACGGCCTGGCCAAAAGCGACCCAAACCTGATCGGACAATTTGTTAAAGAAGAAACCAATCTCATCGACAGTTTAAAGCGCAAAAACGATTTGCTCGCTCTGGCTGACGAATATCGGCTATTCATTAATACTCTGGAAGGTATGGGCGCCATTCAGAGTGTTAAAAAAGCATACAAAGATCTGCTCAAATCCAAAGCCTACCAAAGGCAAAAAGCCCAAGAGCGGCAGCAGGCATTGCAAGAAGTCGATTTACAAAAAGAAATTCAAGATGCTTTTAAGAAACAGGATATTTCCTATTTAAAAACGCTTTTTCATAAATTAAAGCGAACAAAAATCGGACAGAAAGATTATTGGGTGGCCCGACGAGCCACGGCATTTATGAGTCTTTTGGGTTATCTGTACGCGCAACAGGCCTTGCAAAAAAAAGATATTTCGGCGGCGCAAAATTATTTAAAGATTTACACTGTTACCGATCCTAACAATGCCGATCGCTACTATTTGCAAGCGTGGCTGGATATTTTAACGGACAAAATTCCGCAAGCGCGGCAAGCGGCAAAAAAAGCGTTGGAAATCGGCTTGGATGATCGCCAAAAGATTTTTGCCAATCCCGCATTTAGCGTTTTGGAGTTGCATTGAATTGCCAACTGAAATTGAGAGGGTCATCTGACTGATTGCTATCAGTCAGATGACATTTGTTTTCGGACTGATAGCTATCAGTCCGAAAAAGACGTGTAGATGGTCAATTTTCTCCAATCCGAAAGCACGTAAGACGCTAATGCCATTTCGTTAATTTCAGCTAATCCGCTTTCGGGTCGGTCATTTGAATTCTAACCAATAATCCGTTATTTTAATAGCGTCTGTGTCATTTGAAAAAAAGAGGTGCCATGAAAACCGTTTTAACTGAAATAACCATCGATGCACCTGCAAAAGAAATCTGGAATATCCTTAGCGATTTGGACCAATACGCTACCTGGAATCCGTTTATTATTTACGTCAAAGGCGCATTTAAAGAAGGCGAGAAACTGTCGGTCATTCAAAAACCGCCCGGAGAAAAACCGCGATTATTCAAACGACGCATTAGCAAAATCGAACAGCCTCATGAATTTCATTGGCAGGGCAAATTACTAATTCCCGGCTTATTCGACGCGCAGCATATTTTTGAAATTAAACCCATTGACAACGATCATAGCCGGTTTATTCACAAAATACATTATTCGGGATTGCTCACTTCAATTCTGTGGAATCGTATTGAATGGAGCTTAAAAGCCGGATTCAACAAAATGAATCAAGCTTTGAAAGAATTGGCAGAAAAAAGCATAAAGAAGAAATAACCTTCAATTCGGGAAGGCCGAAATGAGTTTACATGTTGAACGATTTCAGGAATCGGATTCGGAATGGTGGGACAATTATGTTTGGAATGCGGACAACGGTACGATTTTTCACACTCGCAAATTTTTAAGTTACCATCCTCAGGGCCGTTTTACGGATCATTCATTGATATTCAAAAAGAAAAATGCCGTTAAGGCCATTCTGCCGGCCATCGAAATGGCAATGGACAAAGACAAGGTGCTTTACTCTCATCGCGGCGCATCCTACGGCGGATTTGTTTACAAGGACGCCGGCATTCGTGATGCGTTTGACATGGTTGAAGCCCTGAAAGATTACGCCAAGGAACAGGGATTTACCCGTATCCTGATTACCTTGCCTCCCATCGTTTACATGACGCGCTATTCCAATTATTTGGATTTCGCCATGCTGCAAAACGGCTTTCGCTATTTAAAACGTGAAATTTCAAGCGTTGTACAACTCCCGGATTCCACGGATGATATTTTGCCCATGTTTAAGCCCGAAGCACGCACGGCCACACGCAAATCCATTAAATCGGGTATTCAGGTACGCCTTTCCGACGACTATGATACGTATTATGAAATACTCAAACGCAATTTAAAACTGCGACATAACGTTACTCCAACCCATTCCCTAAGCGAGCTTAAACGGTTGGCCTCATTGTTTCCCGATAGGATCCATTTGTGGGCGGCCTATTTGGGCGACCAAATGATTGCCGGAGTGGTTAATTTTGTTTGTACTTCCAATGTAGTTCTGGCTTTTTACATCAGCGACAACAAGGAATTTCAACAATATCGTTCGGTCAACAATTTATTCTACCATATTTTTCAATGGGCGGTGAAAAACGGTTACAAATTTTATGATTTCGGAATCTTTACGGTGAATATGGATCCGAACTGGGGGTTGGGTAAATTTAAAGAAACGTTTGGCGCCAGAGGTCTGTTCCGCGATTCTTTCGAACTGCTAATGTGGGCGCCGCAGCGTTAACGGACGGCTATGAAACGGTTCTCCAACAGTTTTAGAGATTTGCTGCATTACCTGCTCTCCGGTGGCGTAACCCGCCTGCTGCCGTTTATTTTACTTCCTTACATTGCTCACGTTTTAAACAGCCAGGACTTCGGCCTCTATACATTGTATCGGCTGTACATTACTTTGGGCGCTACTCTGCTGCTGCTTGGACTTGAACAGGCGATTTTCCGTTTTATTCCGCAGTACAGTGACGATTACGGCTACAAAGCGTTGGGCACGGCTTTGTACTTTATTATATTAATTTTCGGCATTATTTTTTTAGTATCGCTATCGGCGAACCGTTTTTTGAATACGCTGTTTTTTGAAACCAATAATCGCTTTCCCTTCTACTATGTACCGTTGTTTATTTTGCTTAATGCAACTTCCACCTTGCTGATTACATTCTTTAGCGCACGCAGGCAAAGCAAGGATTATCTTCGAACAAATGTCATCGGACAGCTCTCCTTCTTTTTGTTTTTTTTGATCGGATTGTATCTGGAATTGGGATTAAAAGCGTTTTTCTACGCGATTATCTTATCCAACGGTTTGATTTTTTTGGTGAATTTAAAATATTGGAAACTTGCCTTTTTAGGCGGTTTCGACTACTCGCTTTTGCGCCGCCTGCTGGAAATCGGTTTCCCTTTGATGTTGGTTACCCTGATCACTTATCTGCTGTACCAAAGCGATCATTACATCATTAAATATTTTTTAGGATTAAAAATGACCGGCATCTACAATTACGGTTATCGATTTGGTGCAGTCATCTTAATTTTCGTTACGATTACCAATAACGTGTGGTTGCCGAGAGTTTACGGTAACGGAGAGACTTTCTTAATTAAAAATCTCAAATCTTACAGCGGACTAATAACCATTAGCACAACGTCCATTTTTTGGCTCATTGTTCTGATTTTCCATATTTTCCCTTCCGTTCTGATTCCCAAGGGATTTGAAACGAGTTTAACGAT
>JALWEA010000064.1:0-13190 GCA_027039465.1 Calditrichia bacterium
AAGAAAAGTGTATTGACAATCGTTTTTCCGAGTTTTTCAAAGAGCGGTAGAAGAAAAGCGCCGCCCAACGCAATCGCGATAATGTAAATTGGTGCTACCATTTCATATCCCTGTAATCACTAATGTCCAATGATTTTTTCTTTGCAAACAGACGAATGACATAAGACAACATCAAAGCGTCAACCGCCACACCGATCACAATAGCCGTCAGAACCAGCGCCTGAGGCACCGGGTCAACAACTTTGTGCACCGCATCGGTAATACCCACTACCGAATCCAGAATCGGTGCCGTCCTTCCTTTAATGTATCCGATGGAAATCATCAAAACCTGCAAGCCCGTTTCCGCAATGGAAAGACTAAGTACGATCTTAATCAGATTGCGGCGCGTGAGCAATCCCCAGATTCCGACGCCCATGATGATAATCGCGAAGCCTATCATTAATTTCATTTTATTACCTTAACGTTTCTCAATCCAAACATTAATTTTTTAAGTTTTCCAAAATGCCCGAAAGCTCGGTACCTACTTTCAAACCGATAAAAGTGTAAATCACCGGAATGGCACCCGCACTCAGCAAAGCGCCGTAATGTCCCAACGGAAGGAAGCGGTTGTCCAAAAATCCGGCGGCCAAAAGCAATCCCAAAATGCCGACCAATACGTAACTGGCACCGGCGGTCGATTCCAGCCAATTAAGCGCCAAATGATTCAGTTTGAAATTCGGGAAGACCAGGAACAGGAACAACACACCGGAAGCAATGACCGCTCCGCCCTGGAAACCGCCGCCTGGCGACAAGTGCCCGTTCAGGAAAATGTAAGCCCCGAACATGACGATAAACGGACTGAGCAAATGTGTGCCGGTATTTAAAAATTCACTAGCCGGACGATATTTCTTTTTGCCCGGTTTCGGTTCCTTTTTACGACGGCTCAATAACACGGCCACACCAGTCGCTGCCAAAAAGAGCACGGTAACTTCGCCCAAAGTATCAAAGCCACGATAGGTTACCACAATGGCCGTTACCACATTGACCGCGCCCAATTGATGCGGTTCCTTTTCCACATATTCGCGGGCGACACCGGACAAATCCTTCGGTGCGTTCCAGTTAATCAGCATGTCGAACATCATCCACACCAAAAGCAGTGCTACGGTTAGCGCAAGGGCTCGTTTAATCATGCTCCACCTCCTGCTCGCGCGTTTTTTTAATGGCGTACAGAAAAATGGCGGTCGAAAGACCGGCGCCGATGGCCGCTTCGGTCATGGCCACATCCGGAGCCGCCAGAACCACATAAACCACGCTGGCAAACAAACTGACAATGCCACCGGCCACAGCCGCTGCAACCAAATTTTTAAGATGAACCGCCATAATCGCGGCTCCGACCATGCCGATGCCCAACAAAATAAGTAAGATCTCAGTCATTATCAGCCTCCTCTTCCGCCTTTTCCGCTTCCAGCGCTTCGTCTTCGGCCAAACGGTCACGAACCGTTTTCTTGGTCAACGGAATACCCGCAAAATGTGCGGCACGAGCCAATGCATGGGAAGACAGCGGGTTGGTGGTTACAAGAAAAGCAACCAAAATAAACGTTTGCAAGAACCAATCGGTGTGATATAGGCCGATGCCCAATAAAGTTAGAATACTTCCCAAAGTGGTGGACTTGGTGCCGGTCTGCATGCGGTTGTACAAATCGGGCATGCGTAAAATCCCCAAAGCGCCCAAAAACAAAAACAGCGAACCGATCAAAGCCACAATGGCGCCGAACAAACGAAGAGCTTCCATTACAGCCCTCCTTCCAAATAACGTGCAACGGCAATCACGCCGATAAAACTCAAAATACCGTAAACCAAAGCCACATCCAGATAAATAACCCGATTGGTGTAAAGCGCGATAAAAACGATCAACGAAGTGGAAATAATCGTTAATACGTCCAGGGCCACCGTTCTGTCGGCAACGGAAGGTCCTAGAACAAATCGGGTTGCGGCCACCAAAACGGCAACCATGGCTATCACCGTGGCGATATGCATCAATGTCTCAGCCAAAGATCACCTCCAGATATTTCTCAAAACCAGCAACAATTTTTTCCGTGGCACCTTCAACATCCATATCGGTCACATCAATCCAGTGAATGTAATAATAGTCGTCTTTTACTTCGACCGACAACGTGCCCGGCGTTAAAGTAATGGAATTGGCCAAAATCATCCGACCGATTTTGGATTTTAATCGTGTCTTTACTTTAACGATACCCGGATTAATGGGAATGTGCGGTTGGATAACACGACGGGCCACATCAAAGTTCGATTGAACAATAGCGATAAATAGGTAAAAAATATAAATGACGGAATAGACAACTTTTTTAACCGTTACTTTGGGTAGCTCGGAAGCCTGGACGAAAATCAGGGAAACCAAAAAAGCCGTGATAAAAATAACCACCCAGTTGCCGACAATCGTTACATGCGTCCAGGCAATGTAAAAAATCAGCAGAACAACGGCCACAATAAAGGCATTTAAAATTCGAATAAATGCATTCGGTGATGTTTTCTCCATCTTGTGTACTCTCTTTAATAAGTTTCTGTTTTACGATTCTTGTAAATATTTTTCCTGTTTTTGCAACCAGGCATCCAAAGCGTTTAATAATGTTTGAATGGCCTCGGCTACTTTTTCTCTTTCGTCCGGTTCGATCTGATCAAAAATTTCGCGATGAATATCAATGGCCGCACGGCGCATTTTCTTGACCAACTTCTTGCCTTGCGAGGTCAGGCTCACATTAATATTACGCCGATCATCCAATGAAATTCTTCGTACCACGTAACCTTTGTTTTCCAAAGAAGTGATAATGCGGGTGACGCCTCCCGGTGTGATTTCCAGCCGCTCCGACAATTCCTTAACACCGATGGAATCGATTTCAAAAAATTGCACCAAACAATTGTACTCGGATTGCGAGATGCCGATCAGCTTCATGAAGTAGGCATCTTTCAACGCACATTTTTGACGCAACTTAAAAATAAGATCCGCGATTTTGTTGTAAGCATCGTCTTGTAAAATCATTTCACCTCGTCAAATATTTTAGGCCGTAAATTATATACTTAATAAATAATTGTCAAAATAAATTTTTTATTTTTTAAAATGTATAATAATTCACAAGTTAAGGCATAAAAACCGAATCGGAACGATGGAATCGTTTGAAAGTATTCGATAAACGGTTATCGGATATTTCGTTAACTTTGAATAAAAATGCAAAGACTCGGTTAATGCCAAAACAATCCTTTTAATTTTTGATGATTTTTTATTTTAAATTCAGTAGATTCTTGGTACTTGTCAACTCGGGAGAATCGCCATGTCTTCTATTTTTCAACATGCGCAAGATATTTTCAAATTTACATTGTTCACCATTAATCGCACCCCCATTACGCTTTCATCCGTTTTCCTGTTTTTAATCGTATTGGCCATTACCTATTTTTTTGCCAAATTCACCAATTTCTTTATCTTACGACGCCTCCTTAAACGGTTCAATGTGGATGAAGGACTCCGCTTCACTTTGCAACGCATTAATTTTTACACGTTGATGCTAATCGGCGTAATTATTGCCTTTCAGTTTATCGGCATCGATTTAAGCGGTTTGGCGGTTATCTTCGGCATGCTTTCCGTTGGCATAGGCTTCGGTTTACAGAATATTACTTCCAATTTTGTTTCCGGAATTATTCTGCTTCTTGAACGCCCGATTAAAATCGGTGACCGCGTAATGGTAGGCGACACGGAAGGCGACGTTCTCGATATTAATATCCGATCGACGACTATCAGCTCGTTAAATAATGTTTCGATCATTGTACCGAATTCCGATTTTATTTCCAGTAAAGTGATTAACTGGTCGCATGGTGATCCGAAAGTACGCATCACCATTGACGTCGGAGTTTCTTACGATTCGGATTTGGATTTAGTCTTGCGCACTTTAAGGGAAGTTGCCGATGAACACCCCAATGTGTTAAAAAGGCCGGAACCGGATGTTCTGTTTCTGAGCTTTGGTGATTCCGCCTGGAATTTACGTTTACGGGTGTGGCTGCCCAACCCGAAGAATCACCACAAAATCCGCTCGGAATTGAATATTGCCATTGTGCGTAAATTCAGAGAACGAAATATTGAAATCCCCTTTCCTCAGCAGGATTTGCACGTTCGCAGTTCGGTGCCCATCCCTGTGCTTCCCGATTCGAAAATTTCTTGAGCCGGAAATTTTAAAAATGTGCGCCAAGTAACTGAAATTGAAATTCGAAAGGTTTACTTTTTTGTAAATTAGCCGAATAATAAAGCTAAATACCGTATTCAACAAAATACAGGAATGGCATTATGAAACGTTTACTAATTCTTTTTACTTTAATCCTTTTAACCGTTGCTTGCGTTTCCACCAACAAAAGCCTGTGGGAGAAATCCAAGGTTTCCGTGGATCCTTTTGTCAGCCAATGGATGCAGGCTCCTGCAAAGTCAAGCGGCGAGGTCTTGCCCGTACTGGTAATCTCCAGCGCGCCTCTGGCCGATTTTACCTTCTTGAAAAAAATCGCCCACAACCGCTACACGGGCCATGTAACCAAAGCCCAACTGCGGCAATTAATGCAGGACGAACGCATTATCCGCATCAGCAGCGGGCAGCAAAAATTGCATTAACCTCATGGGTCGATTTTTATCAAAGGCTTCCTTTTGATGACACCAAACACATCGTTTTCATTAGAAGCCTTTTCAATTAAAATAAAATATTCTTTAACCCGCTCCCATAAAACAAGGAGTTTTTTATGAGATTTTTAATTTTTATCTTAGCTCTGCTTTCCTTTTTGCAAGCCCAGATAATCGATCCCTATTTGCAGCACTCCATGCAAATGCCTTTGGCCAAAGCTCAGTTCAAAACCTACCACCTTTTGGTGCACGGTTCCAATCGTATCGACGACGCTTTGTACAAGGCGGGATTCGAAGTTCAGTCCGATTTCGGCGACTATGCCACGGTCATCGTGCCGCAGGACCGCTTGCAGGAGCTGTTCAACCTGCCGGGCGTCGATCGCATATCCATGGGCGTTAAAAGCAAGCTCATGAATTCATTGGCCGTCCGCTACCAAAACGTGCAGCGCGCTTACGAAAAGGGTTACACGGGAACCAATGTGATCGCCGGGATCATTGACACGGGCATCGATTTCCATCATCCCATGTTTATCAAAAACGGTAAAACGCGCATCTTAAGCATTTGGGATCAAACCATCGACGACACCCATCCCAGCGGTTATGATTACGGAACCGAATTTACCGAAGCTCAGATCAATCAGGATTTGGCTTCGGGCAATCCGTTTAGCGTGGTTAATCATCACGATACGGAGGGACACGGTACCCACGTGGCCGGTTCCTTTGTCGGGCGCGATCCGACTACTACCCCGCCGGATACATTGGATGGCGGCGCGATCGATGCCAATATCGTGGTCGTTAAAACCAGTTACAAAAACGCGGATATTTTGGATGCCGTCAATTACATCTTCGGCAAAGCGGATGCGGCCGGTAAACCGTGCGTCATTAACATCAGCCTGGGAAATCAGTACGGTCCGCATGACGGCACGGATGATTTCAATACATCTCTTAGCAGTTTAACCGGGCCGGGACACATCATTGTGCGCTCCGCAGGCAATGACGGCGCTCATGCGCTCCATTACTTTAAAGACAATGTGGTTTCATCGGAAGATATTCAATTCGGCTATTGTAAATATTTTACTTTGTGGATCGAGAAAGGCGACAATTTGCTCTCGGTTTCTTTAAAATGGTCAAACGGCTCCATCACCAATGTCACGCAAAACGGGCATAAATCCGCCAGCGGTATTGACTTATATTTAATGCCGGCTTCGTATCATCCCAACGGCAAGGTGGGCGTTTATGTTTTTATGGACAATACGTCTTTGAAGAACGAGACGTTTACCTTAACGCTCACGGGTTTAAGCGATAACAATCATAACAACAAAATCGAACGCCACGGTTGGGCCGACTCTTCCGTGGTAAAATCGCCTTACGGAGCCTTTTCGCAAGGTACTTTGTACGGCAATAGTTTTTATCCGTTCACTTTAGCCAACGACGCCTGCAATGCAAACGTCATTGCCGTTGGCTCCTTTATTACCCGCGAAACATGGCCTGCCAGCGACGGCAACAATTACCACTACCCCAACAGCGGCGATGTGGGCGGCATTTCTTCCTACAGTTCCATCGGCCCGACGGCTAACAATATGTCCAAACCCGATATTGTCGCCGGTGGTACCATCGTGCTTTCGGCCCGCAGTCAGGATGCCAACTATCAGGCGGCCTTCCTGCCCCCTGCGCCCTACACCGATCATTACGCTTACATGCAGGGAACTTCCATGGCTTCGCCGGTGGCAGCCGGAGCCATTGCTTTGCTGTTGGAGAAAAATCCCGATTGGGGTCCGGATGACGTGATCAATTATCTTTCACATCATGCCCAAGGCACGCACAGAGCGGCAGGTGAAACGGCCGACCAATTAGCCGTGAAGGATAATCCCAACACCTACGATCGTGTATTCGGGTACGGCGCGGTTGACCTGACCGACGCCTTTAACGCCGATTCCATCGAACCCATCGAGCTGCAACCGACCAATTACGTACTTTACCAGAATCGCCCGAATCCTTTTAATCCGTCCACCGAAATTTGGTTTAAAGTAAACGGAAACAAGCGGCGCCATGTTACTTTAAAGGTTTACAATACGCGAGGACAATTGGTGCGTACGCTGTTGGATCAAAAAGTCGTCGGCAAACATCACGTTTATTTCAACGGATCCGATTTGGCCACCGGTTTGTACATTTACCGGTTGACCGTTGACGGAAAGCAAATTTCCAAAAAAATGGTCTTAATGAAATAACGTTCATTGGCTATTCACAAATACAAACGGCAGGGCAGACTATTTTTGGGCTGCCCTGCTTTTTTTATTTTGGAAGAAATGTTGAATAATATGACTGAAATCAGCGGCTAATTTGTAAATACGCGGGCCTGGAATTAAGGTGTACGTGCCGGTTAAAACATAAATTTGCCCGTTTTTAACCGCCGGAACTCCGGCAAACGATTGCCAGCTTCTGCGATTCAGAGAATCCTTGTGCGCATTCCATTGCTCACCGAAATGAAATTCTATAATCAAATCCGGTTGCTTCAGTAGAATATTTTCGCGATTGACCTGCGCGTATTTGACCGGTAAATCCGCAAAAATATTATTTCCGCCCATTAATGTCCAAACCGAATCGATGAATGTGTGCGGCCCGACCACCGTTATGTGCGTGGTGCTGCCCGGATCACGGCCGATGACCAGCATGGCTTTGGGTGGAAATCGTTCCGCAGCCAACGACTGCCGACGGTAATACCGTAAACTATCCTGAATGGCTTTGATAACATGGCGGGCTTTGGTTTCGCAGTCCAATAAGCGTCCCAATGAATCAATGGTAAAAAAAACATCCGCCAAACGATCATCCGGCAGCAAAACGAATTTCAAATGTTCGTTTTGTAATTTTTGGGCCAAGTCCGCATGACTCGGTAAACCGATCAGCACGTCCGGTTTCAGGGAAACAATCGTCTCGATATTCGGATTAACAAAGCCTCCGATGTGCCGTTTTTTGGTCGCCTGCGGCGGATATTTGCAAAAATCCGTTACGCCGACCAACTTGTCCTGCTGCCCAAGTGCGTAAATAATTTCCGTGATATTCGGCGAAAGCGAAACGATGCGCCGTATTTTGCCTGACGATTGTCCGGCAGGCTGCGTTTGGCAGCCCGCCAGTATCGTCAAAATCGCAATTACAAAATATTGAAGAATCGATCTATTGGTAAACAAAGGTCACCGCTCCCGGAATAATCCCAACCGTTGCCTGTTTGAGTAATTGACCGTTCAGATCGTAAACCAACAAATCACCGTTGCTTTGATAATCTTTGGCATCCAAAACAAACAATTGCTGCGAAACGGGATCTGCTTCAACGGAATAGAAAAATCCCTGAATAAACGTATTATTCAGAATTTTATTGCTGCCGGTCGAAAAACTGACAACCGAACCGTTCAGCAGGAAAAAACCCAAATCGTTGCCGGCGTAAGTAATTTCCGAAGGATGACCCGTCACTTTAATCGAATCGACCACTTTACCCTTATCCGTATCGATCACAAAAATGCCACCATTGGTTCCGGTATCCGTGGTATCGCCCCAGGCAGGCCAACGTCCGGTGCAGAGCACGTTAATCTCTTCGTCATCATCCAACATCAGGCCGGTCGGGTTATCACCGACCTTAATCGTATTAACCACTTTATCCGTGTTAACATCAATCACAGAAACCGTATTACCCGAACCGAAACCGCTGTTGGCAACATAAGCTTTTTTATCGTACACCAAAATCTCTTCCGGGTTGGCGCCAACGGCAATGGTGGTGTTGGTTAAAGAAAGTGTTTTAAGATCGATAACCGCCACATTGTTGGCCATTAGATTGGTCACGTAGGCCTTGGAATTGTTAACTATGGCCAAATTGCGCGGACTGGGAGCGCCTGCCATTTCAATGGTTTTAACACTTTTCCAACTGTGCAAACCGATCACTTCAATTTTGTTTGAATTGTTCACCACGATAAACCCCAGCGTATCCCAAACGGTCATGCTGTTAGGGACATCACCCAAGGGACGTTTGTTAACGGTCTGAAAAATATTATTCTGAACCGTGGAATCTTTAAAACTGTAAAAAGAAAGCGAACCGTTGGCCTTCATGAAATTACCTTCGTTAATAATAAAGGCGCCAACCGATTTGACTTCTTTTTTATCCTTGACCGAATTCGGGTCTTTTTGACATCCGGCTAAAAGAAATGCCAATAGAATGATTGGTAGAATAAAACGAACCATTTGTTCCTCCTTTTTGTTTGAATGAATCGTGTATTTTAAAATTCAGATTATCTGACATTTTGATCCCAAACCGTTGTGGATGTGGAAATTAGGAACTGGGAACTTGGAACCGGTACAGCGTCCGGTTCCCGAGTAGTCCCGAGAATCGGGGCGTATCGAGGGACGCACGCGCCACCATAAGTCAATAATAGCCCCGCTCCTGCAGGACGAGGAATCCCTAACACTATTTTGTCACTTCGCACATTAAACCGATAAAATTTTTAAAGAGCTGTTTCATTTTCTCCACCCCCTGTTGTCCCCCTCGTAGGGGGACGCAAAAAACTCCAATAAATTTTGCCCCACGGTAAAAAGTATTCAGTTTACGTAAAACGGCATCCCGCAGAGTGCTTAGAAATAAGCTTTTGGTTACAATAAGGTAACCTCTCTTCATCCCCCTGCGAGGGGGATTTAGGGGGTCTAAAAAGCCTGTTGCTGCTCCGGAAGGGATTGCTTCACTCTCCCGCTCGCAGGCTCGCGGGATCATTCGCAATGACAAGACTGGGAATCACATCAATTAACGGTAGAACACCACTGCCTGCACAAACAATGATTCCCGAATAACGAATATACGGATAACGGATACACGAATAACGACATTCCCTTCAACCCTTACACTCTTAACCATTAACCATTTTCCCAATCAACCCTTCCACGCTTAACGAATATACGAATAACGAATAACGATTTAACTCTTCAACTCTCACCCCTTAACTTCTCCCCAAAAATCATCTTCCCGCACTTTCCTGCCCGACAAATTCAAACGCGCAACCCAATTGCCAAAACCGCCCCGGCATGGGAAATCCTTTTAAAACCTCGTAACTACTATTAAAGGCATTGTCTAAACTCAGTTGCGGCCGGATCCGTACGGCGCCCGTTGACATTTCACCCCGCAGCCAGAACCGAACCGTGGTAAAGGAATGCAAAATGGCGTTGGGATCGTTGGAAAAATCCGTGAAACGAAAACCCGTATGCCGAATCGAAGTGCCGATGCGCCAACGACGCCAGCCGGTTTGAGCACTCAGGCTCCACTGTTCCTGCGGTAAAAACGGCACCTGATTCCCTATCGTTCGGTCGTTAGCGCTTTCCGCCGTTTTTTTAATCGCTTTGCCGAACGTGTAACTGAAACGGATTTTATGAAGCCCATTCACGTGTCCCCAGCGGGCATCGATTTCAATGCCGCGACTCCGTACTTTGCTGATATTTTTCGGCGTCCAGTAACCGTTACTGCCCGGCAGCCATCGTATCTGATCACGCACCGTATTTTGGTACGCGCTTATTTCAAATTGCCCCAACCACTGCCGCGCAGGCAACATCTGCCGCGCCCCGATTTCCACATTCCGTGAAAACTCGGGTTTCAAATCTGGATTACCGCCCGGTACCCAATACAAGTCATTGAATCCTGGCATGCGAAAATTCCGGCCTGCGTTGGCATAAATTTGCGTGTGTCCGTAACTGAAGTCGGCACCCAGGGCAGGCAGTAAAACCGGAGACTGCCGATCGTAATATTCAATGCGCAAACCGCCATTTAAATGAAAGGCCTGCAAGGCGTCGGGATTTTCGAAGACAATGCCGTCCGCAAGCAGGTAAAACGCCTGGCGCTGACGCTTATGCCTGCCCGCTTCGCTGCTGACAATGGCTTGATTGGCCAACTCCACTCCGCTCTTTAGCAAGAGCGCCTGGCGAGGGGAAAAGTGGAAACGCGCTTGCAGACCTTGTTCTTTATTAAAATGAATGCTGTGCAAAGGTTTTAAATTGATCAACAAAACCGGATCGGAATAGGTCATCCATTCATTGCGGGCGTAAATTTGTGCATAATATCCGCTCTTCTCTTGTTCATGCTGCCAACGCAAATAGGTTAAGGTATTGTCGGAATTTATTCGCGCCCGGTTTGAGGTTTCCGTGCCTGGATTAACAAAAGCCCTGGGCGCTCCGGCAGCACGCTTGAAATGGGTGATAAAAAACTTGAACTGCCCCAAAGACGACGGCGCAAAGATCATCTGATAACTGAGATGATTTTGGCGAAAGTCGCGATCGCGCAAAGGCACCTTTTGTCCGAAATATTGCGTCGAATAGCGATTTAATCCGTTAGCATGGGCAAAGGTGAATAAAGTGCGCAAATGCAGGGCATTCCAGGGCAAATGAATTCTCAGGCCCGCCTGCTTGTTCTTCAAAGACGAATATCCTGCCCGTGATTGTATTTTTAACCGATCCGCCGGTTGCAAAGGATTCAAATTCAAACTGCCGCCAATGGAGCCGCTGCCTCCCAAAATCACGTTTGAGCCGCGATACAAATCAATGCCGGACAGATCGTCAACCGTAAATTGACTTAAGTCGGCGCTCCCCAATTGCAAATTGTTCAAGGGAATACCGTCAAACAGCACCTGCGTTTGTTCGGCGGCCATACCGCGTATGGCAATGGTTTTCAAAGCGCCGACCGGCCCGTACGATTTCACAAACAATCCGCTTTGGCCCTCTAAAAGATCGGCAATGCTCTCAGCCACAACGTTTTGACTTTGAACCGTCAAATGCGTTTGATGTGACGGAATATTGAGCGGCTGCGAAGAAATTCGCGAACGAACGACGGTAATAAACGGCGTTTGGTTGACCGGGGTTAAATAAACAATCCCGTTTTTAAGATCCCGGCACTTGACCTTTTCTTTAAAGTAACCGGGCGCTTGAAGCAGGCCCACAGCGCCGGAAGCACAATCTCCCGAAATCCGGACGATACCCGCATCGTTACTGTGCAGCGTGTCGCCCTGCATAATCAGCATTGCCGCGGATACGGGTTGACCGCTCCAAATATCCGCAACCAATACGTGAAAGCTGCGCTCAGCGCCTGCAACCGAAGCGGCTAACAAAAATAGAAATAAAACACCGGAGAATATCCGTTCCATCCTGTTACACCCGTTTACGAAATTTGCCCCATACACCATCACCCCGATGCCCGGGATTTTTAACATGAAAAGGAGCAATAAAAAATTTACGTGTTCTTAAAATCTTGTTGGACAACCAAATTTAAAGTTTAAAAACACAATTTTGTTTTGAGATAAAACTTTCAGTAAACGGAAAGTGGTTTAAGGATGGACTAAAAAGGGACCGGTTCCCATTAAATTAAAATGAGAACAAAGAGGCAATCTGACTCACTCCCCACCCGCGTGGCGATTTTGTGAGCCTTCCCTTTTCAGTCGGTCTCCTGACTTTGGGATCATCCTACTCACCGGGCCTTCCCATTCCTCCTTGCGGAACAGTGGCCAATGTCCGGTTTTCGTCCCCCATCACAGTTGCGGGGCAGTGGCGGACTTTCACCGCGCTTCCCGTTACTGAAAGGGTTCCATTCATTATGAAAAGAACACGTTGTTAATATAAAAGCTTAAAGGTATCATTGCAAAATTTTAAACGACCGATTGGCTAATAATTCCGATATTTTGGACTTTGAGCAAATGGCAATAATTTCTATTACCTTTATCATGATCGACTATTGATTAAAAAGAACCGTGCAAATGCTCCATTGCTTATATTGTTTTTCTCATGCGTCCGAATAGAAAGTACTTTGAACCTATTTCCCTGATTAATCGGTTTCGTTCTATTTTAGAAAAGGTTCATTTTTCCAAAATTCCCGATAGGGAATTCCGATAATAACCCACATTTTCAAATGTGGGAACGCATGTCCATTGTTAAAATATTTGTCCCGAACGGGACAAATGAAAGTAAATTTTGTCGAATTTGCATTTTCAGACGTCCTTACAGGACGGACATTGGAACGAGTCGATTACTAATCCGCACCAATAAATTGGTGGGTTATTATCATTTGATCCCTTCAGGATCGAAAAAATGGTTTTAAATTTTACAAGTCCGGTTAATAATTATCTTACCTTTAATCTTCAATTATTGCATTTTACCGCGTATTGCTTATTTTTACAACAGTTACTTTGTCTAAAAATTCCCGCATGGGAATTATGATTTTAGCCCATACTTTCAAGTATGGGAACAATAATTCAAAGTCTCAAAAAAATTTTGTCCCGTACGGGACAAATGATATTTTATTCCACCACCCAATATGTTTTAAAAAATGTGTTTAGGAGGTAATATCATATCACATTCTTTTACACATATCTTAATCCATTACATTTTTTCAACCAAAAATCGCGAAAAACTATTGGCCGAATCTCTTCAATCCCGCATTTGGTCATATATGGCCGGCATTGCAATTAACAATGACATTCATCCGCAAATAATCGGAGGCGTTGAAGATCATGTCCATGCCCTTCTATTA
>JALWEA010000064.1:13200-17354 GCA_027039465.1 Calditrichia bacterium
AATTAAGGGTGGCTCTTCGGGATGGATTCACGATACATTCCCAAAATTAAAAAATTTTGCTTGGCAGGAAGGATACGGTGCATTTAGTGTTAGTTTGTCAAATAAGCAAAAGGATATTAACTACATCAACAACCAAAAGAAGCACCATCGACGAAAGACATTTAAAGAAGAATTTATTGAATTTTTAAAACGTCATGAAATTGAATATGACGAACGCTATATTTGGGATTAATTTATCAAACGTCCCTTCGGGACTAAAATCATACTTTTGTGACGCCTTTATCCGCACCAATAAATTGGTGGGCTATTATCATTTGATCCCTTCGGGATCTGAAAAATGGATTGAAATTACAGAGATTAAATCGGTAATTATCATATTCATTAATTTACAATTGCCATTTTTTGCAACGCTGAGCAAATTTGTGTCAAAGCTGCTGCCGAAAAAAATCATGCCAAGGAATTATAATTATGGATTCTAATTACTTCTTGAATGCTTTTCTGTTTTTTCAAACGTCCCTTTGGGACTGAAATCATACTTTTGTGACGTCTTTATCCGCACCAATGAATTGGTGGGTTATTATCATTCGATCCCTTCGGGATCGTCTCGTGATTTTAAATAAGTTTGTTTCTTATTCGGGAAATCTTAGAGTCTGTCTCCAATATTTTTGATTGTTGTATTTATTTTCTAATCCATCTCCGATACCGCAGGGAAGGGGAATTAAGGACGCAAATTGTTCTTGTAAATTTCAAATATTTTTAGTTAGAGCTTAAGCCAACAATCATTTAAAAGGCTGCCCCCTGAATTCGCCTTTATTAAAAAAACGCCGACAGACTGATCCGCTTAATCCAGCACCATGGAAAGCCCGATGCGGCCGCGTTCCAAATCAATGGACACCACTTTAACATCAATAACATCACCGACGGCCACCACTTCCAACGGATTTTTAACGTACTTTTTGGCCATGCGGCTGACGTGCACCAAACCGTCCTGCTTAACGCCGATGTCCACAAAAGCGCCGAAATCCACCACATTGCGCACCGTACCTTTAAGCACCATGCCTTCGCGTAAATCTTCCATTTTCAGCACATCGCTTTTGAAAATGGGTTTGGGCATTTCATCCCGCGGGTCCAAACCTGGCTTTTCCAAATTATCCAAAATGTCGTTAAACGTCGGCTCACCGATGCCCAACTCTTCCAACAAGTCTTGCAAAGCAACATCCGCTTCTTTAATCTTTTTGCGCAAAACCTTGCCGCCGCTACGCACATCTTCAATACCGAATTTCCGCAATAACTTTTGTGTCGCCTCGTAGGATTCCGGGTGAATGGACGTATTGTCCAACGGATTATCGCCGTCCGGAATGCGCAAGAAACCGGCCGACTGTTGGAAGGCAATTTCACCGATACCGTCCACGGATTTCAATTCTTCCCGGTTGCGGAAAGCACCGTGTTCGTCGCGATATTTAACGATGTTGTTAGCCGTGCGGCTGGTTAAGCCAGAAACATATTTCAGCAACGAAGCGGAAGCGGTGTTCAGATTAACGCCTACCATATTCACGGCCGACTCCACCACCTGATGCAGCGCCTCGGCCAGCCGCTTTTGATTGACGTCATGTTGATAAAGGCCCACACCGATGCTCTTGGGATCGATCTTTACCAGTTCGGCCAGGGGATCGAGCAGACGGCGGGCAATGGAAATATTGCCGCGCATGGAGGCATCCAGATCGGGGAATTCCTGCTGAGCAACTTTGGAAGCCGAATAAACCGAAGCTCCGGCCTCGTTGACAATCACGTATTCGACCTTGCGTTCATCTTTCATTTCATGAATCAATTCGGCCACCATCATTTCGGTTTCGCGGCTGGCCGTCCCGTTACCGATGGCAATCACATCCACCCCGTAGCGATTGACCAAATCGCGCACAATGCTTTTGGCCTCCAAATAACGGTTCTGCGGCGGATGGGGATAAATGGTAGTCCCTTCCAAATATTTGCCGGTTTCGTCAATAACCGCCACTTTGGAGCCCGTGCGAAAGCCAGGATCAATGCCCATGATGATTTTCCCGCGCACCGGCGGTTGCAGTAACAAATTCTTCAAATTCTTGGCAAAAACGCCAATGGCGTGCTCATCGGCTTTTTCGGTTAAGGCCGCGCGCACTTCCCGTTGAATGGAAGGAAAGATCAGGCGCTGATAACTATCGTTGATGGCCTTTCGCAGATAGTCGATGAAAATCGATTTTTCATTCCTGACGTACAAATCTTCAATCAGGGCGATCATTTTCGGCGTTTCCACTTCCACACTTACCTTCAGCACACCTTCGTTTTCGCCGCGGTTAATGGCCAACACGCGATGCGGCGGAATGGAATGGATCGGCTCGCTGTACTCGTAATACATTTCGTAAGGCGTACGCCCTTCACTGCGCTTTTCTTCGCTTTGCAACAGACCGGTTTTAAAGGTCGTTTCACGAATGACTTTGCGCACATCGGCGTCATCACTGATGATTTCGGCCAGAATATCCATGGCACCCTGCAGCGCTTCTTCCACCGTACTGACCTGTTTTTCGTCACTGACGAATTTAACCGCGTATTCTTCGGGAGACCCTTCGGTGATGTCCTGCTTGAGAATCATTTCGGCCAGCGGCTCCAATCCTTTTTCTTTGGCTACCGTGGCGCGAGTGCGTTTTTTCGGTTTGTACGGCAGGTACAAGTCTTCCACTTCCTGCAACTTGGTCGCTTTTAGAATCTTGTCTTTCAATTCCGGCGTCAACTTGCCTTGTTCCTCGATGGAAGCCAAAATGGTTTCCTTGCGCGCTTCCAACGCCCGCAGATAATGAATGCGTTCTTCAATGGCGCGAATTTGATTTTCGTCCAATGAGCCGGTTACTTCTTTACGGTAACGGGCGATAAACGGAACCGTATTGCCGCTGTCTAACAATTCAATGGTATTTTGAACCTGAAAGGCTTTTAGCTTAAGCTCATCAGCCACCAACCGAATAATTTCAACTTCTGTCATGAATGCCTCGTCTATTTATTTCTTTAAAACGCTTCCTTAATTTTTACGACCGATGTCGTTTGTTTTTGTTGATTGCCTAATTTAAAAAATTGTCCGTCTCATGCAACGGAAATTTTTCTCAAGAATTTTGACAATCATTTAAAATATTGATATTTTTGTATCTTACAAATCGGAGATTCAATATGCGCGATGTGGTTAAAGTTTTTAAAGCTCTTTCGGATTCGAATCGTGTTCGAATATTAAAAATGCTGGAAGTCCGGCCGTTATGTGTTTGCGAAATTACCCGTATTTTAAACCTGGCCACCTCCACGGTTTCCAAGCATTTGTCCATTTTGCGGGATGTCGATTTCATTTTGGATCACAAAGAGGGTAAGTGGGTTACCTACAGCCTGAATCGGGAAGGCACCTCGATTTACGTTGAAAAATTACTGCCGCTGGTTTCCGAATGGTTGGCCGATGAAAAGACCGTTTTGGAAGATCAGCAAAAAATCCGCGATTTCTCCAAAGACAATTTGTGCGAGATTTGATCAGGTACTTTTTTAGACCCCCTAAATCCCCCTCACAGGGGGACTTAAAGGTGTTTGAAAAAATTGTGCTCAAAACCAAATTTTTCGGTGGTTCAGCGTTTACCCTTTTTACAAACTTCCTACTTAACTTCTCATCAGGCAAAATCTTCCGTGCCGTTTTGTGTCCCCCTATGAGGGGGACAACAGGGGGTGGGAAAAAACAGCCACCCGTAAATCCTTTCCCATCACGTCGGGACGGCGCCACAGCACGCCTCAAAATCGCAATACTTCGTAGCAGAAACGGCCTGAATAATGTTGGGGATTCCTCATCCCGCAGGAGCGTGACTCGGAATGACAAAGCCGGAGTAGGGGTTTGATGGGAAAAAGTTATTTTAGACCCCCTAAATCCCCCTCGCAGGGGGATTCAAAGTGGCTCATTAAAACTTGCCCAACACCTTGTTTGCTAAGCAGTTTGTTGGATGCTTTTTCACTAAAGCCCAAAATCATTCTCCCGTCGAGCAAAATTTACCAAAGCATCTTGCGTCCCCCTTGTATATTAAAGTTATTAAGAAAAAAGATCTTTGCAAATAAAAAAAATAAAACCGAATTTATCCGACATGTAAGAAGGGGCTCCCCTTAGG
>JALWEA010000065.1 GCA_027039465.1 Calditrichia bacterium
CACCATGGCCGATGTACTGATTTAAGTTTTGCTGGCGCAATTCCACAATAATTTTGTAGATGCCCACCGGTAATTTACCGGATTTTAAAATTTCATCGCGTAATTGATTGGTCAGCGATGATAAATTAACCTGATGGAAATAAGCGACTTGTCCTTCTCCAAAATCAAAGCCCGATGATAGATCCCGATTAGTGAATGTTTTTTCCGTAAACGATGCCGGAACTGTAAACGGATCGGAGGTCGCCGTTACTACCGCTTCATTATCTCGGGTGAGTTCAAAATAGAAATAACAGTTCCGAAATTCCTGATCCGAGTTTTTTGTGATTGTAATGGCAAAAATATCTTCGGCCGTATCAAAATTTTGCAAATCGATATCTGCCAAATACAAGGCATCCAAATTCTTATTGGTTAACATTTCTATTTGAATAGTGAAATCATTCGGGTTTTGTCCGAAGGCTATTCCGAGAAGGAAAAAAAGTCCCAAAAATGCGGTTATGGGTTTCACGGCAAACTCCCCAATCTATTTATTTGAATTTGTTCAAAAGAACCGTTAAAGAAATAACAGCAACGCGCGATTAAAAGTCCGAATTAGATAAGGTTAGAAAAGACAATCCATTTGGCAATCGCCCGATTGTAAACATATAATAATAAATTTCGTCAATACCAAATTAATCTTAAAATAATTTTTCTTACAGGCTCATTCCGTGATCTTAAACAACGGAACCGATTCGATAATACCGCTCACCAAGCTCGTAAATTGTTTATTGACCCGATTGGCGGTTTCGGTTACTTCGTCATGGGTTAGTTTTCTTGGTAAAATTCCGGTGGCGTAATTGGTAATGCAGGAAATTCCGATCACCTTCATTCCGGCATGCGCCGCAGCAATAACTTCCGGTACGGTGGACATGCTTACCGCATCGCCGCCAAACCGGCGAATCATTTTGATTTCGGCCGCCGTCTCATAAGACGGGCCGGTGCTAACCCACAGCACACCATGTTTAAGAGCCACACCTCTTTCCAGTGCAATTTGATCGACCAAATCAAAATATTCGCGCGTGTAAACATTGGACATATCCGGGAAACGAGGCTCTCCGAATTCCAAAGGCCCTCGTAAAGGATTCTGAAACAGGAAATTGACCTGATCGGTAATGAGCATTAAACTGCCTGGCGGAACCCGCAAATTGGTTGAACCCGAGGCATTGGTTACCAGCAAAAGCGGAATATTCAACTGTTGCATGATGCGCACCACAAAGGTCGTCTGCTCAATGGGATAGCCTTCGTAGAAATGCGTCCGACCCTTCACCGCCATTACGGGCACCCCTTTGTGCGTTCCAAAAACCAACGCTCCGGCATGCCCTTCCACCGTGGAACGAGGGTAGTGCGGAATGGTTTCCGTGGGAATCACCGTACTTTTTTCCAGCGTGTCGGCAAATGGGCCTAATCCGCTGCCTAAAATAATGGCAATTTTAGGTTGCATATCCGTATGTCGGCGCACAAAGGCAACCGCTTCCAAAACCTGTGCTTTATTCATTTCACTACCTGTTTTTTATTTAAATTCCAAGCGAAACGGCAAAAGTGCCAACGGTTTGTTTTGCCATTCCGTCAAAATTGTTTTGGCCCGATTCAAAGCGTCGGCCAGCCAATGACGGTGGTTGTAATCGATCAAAACGCCAAGGTTGCCCAAAAGTTCATTCATTAATGATTTTTTACGAGGATAGTTAACCAACCGTACCGATTCGGATTGAGGAATTCCGGCCTTTTGTTTGGCAATACTCAATGCGGTGTAAAAAGTCCCTATCGTATCCACCAACCCGTAGCGAAAGGCCTGCAAACCGGTCCACACATGGCCCTGTGCCAAACGATCCACTTCTTCGTAAGTCTTATGACGCGCTTTGGCTACTTTGCTCACAAAACCGTGGTAAAATTCCCGAAGGATATTTTGAATGATCGCCTTCTCCTCCTTATTCCACGGTTCGGTCACGGAAAAAAGATCGGCATGACGTCCTTTTTGCACGGCATCGACATGAACACCCAACTTCCCGTAGGTACCGTCGAAAGTAAATTTCCCGGCAAAAATCCCGATGGAGCCCACCAAACTGTTTGGTGTTGCTACGATTTCATCGGCTGCTACCGCCATATAAAATCCGCCGGAAGCGCCCAAATCCGAAACCGAAGCAATGACCGGTTTTCTTTTCTTGGCTTCCAAAATGGCCTGGTAAAGCGCGGCCGAAGGCAACGAGGCGCCGCCAGGACTATCGATGCGTAAAATAATCGCCTTAATGGAACGGGCTTTAGCCGCTTTTCGGATGTTGGCAATAATGGTTTTGGCGCCCAACATCTTACCGAACATAGGATTTTCACCTTCGCTACCGCCGTAAATCGTACCGACGCAATTAATGACCGCAAATCGACGTTTATTGCGAATGTGCAATGAACTAGCCGGTTCGAGCGCATAATCCAATGCCTTTAGCCTGCGAAGGCCAGGATGTTTTTGAGCCAAAATTTTTTCCAGTTGCGAATAAAAAAGCGTTCCGTCAACCAATCCCAATTCTTTGGCTTTGTTTCCGCTGAACCCGGTTTGTTGATTGATTAGTTGGTCTACATTTACGGGTTTTAATCCGCGATTAGCGCTGATGGTTTGCACAATATCATTATAATATTGACCGATGATATCATTCAATACCTCTTTTTGATAGGGCGACATTTTATCGCGGGTATAAGAATCCGGCGCATTTTTGTATTTACCAATATGCAGGAACTGGGCATTGACCCCGATCTTTTTAAAGAAATCTTTGTAAAATGTCACTTCGCTGCGCACGCCGGTTAAAAACAGGTTGGCATCGGCAGGCATAAAAACGGAATCACAGGCACTAGCCACATAATAATCCCGCGTGAAGGACATATCCGAGCCCAAATAGGCATAGATTTTTTTCCCGCTCCTGCGGAATTTGTGAATAAGGGCGGTTATCTCCTGTAATTTACCGAAACCGACGCCCAGCAGATCCGGCCGAATAACGACCGCTTCGATGCGATCATCAACGGCGGCTTTTTCCAGATTATCGCGGAATTTACGCATATCGAGCCTGGTTCGTCCCAAAGCCTCTTCCACGGGATCCGGCGCAATGTACTCGGCAATGTCGCCCTGTAAATCGATCTGCAAAAGTGCATGATCGGGAATATTAACCGATGTCTGCGCCAAGGCGCTTAGTATTATAAAAAGCCCGACAAAAATAATCCCGAGACTGATAAAAACCGCTAAAAAGACCTGAAAAAATGTTTTCATAATGCTCTCTACTTTTTATAATGCAATCAAAACGCCCGCAATAGTGGCCGTCATAAATGTGGCCAGCGAGCCGCCCAAAACCGCTTTTAAACCGAATCTTGCCAGGTCCTTTCGTCTAGTGGGGGCAATGCCGCCGATCCCTCCGATCTGAATAGCAATGGATGAAAAATTAGCAAAACCGCACAAGGCATAAGTGGAAATGATGACCGCCTTCTCACTTAAAATATGTTGAGGAATCATTTTGGCCAATTGCAGGTAAGCAATGAATTCGTTTAAAACCAGCTTTTGCCCGATCAACGAGCCAACGGTAATGGCATCGTGCCAGGGCACGCCGATAATCCAGGCAATCGGGCTGAGCACGTAACCCAAAATCAATTCCAAATTAACGGGATGTCCGCCCCGCAAAGTAATGCCCAACCAATCGGTAAACACGCCTTTTAATATCCAATCGACCATGGCAATCAGAGCAATAAAAGCCAGCAACATACCTGCTACGTTCAAAGCCAACTTCAAACCGTCCGCTGCGCCGGTAGCAGCAGCCTCGATGCCGTTAACCGCTGTTTTTTCCACAGGAACTTTTACCTGTCCCATAGTCAACGATTCCTGTGTTTCCGGCAGTAGAATTTTGGAAACCACAAAAGTGGCAGGCGCCGCCATAATACTAGCCGAAAGCAAATGTTTGGCGTAAAACAATTGCTGTTGCGGATCGCTGCCGCCCAACAAGCCCACATAAGCCGCAAGCACCCCTCCGGCAATGGTAGCCATACCCCCTATCATTAAAGTAAGCAATTCGGAATTGGTCATGCCCTCCACATAAGGCCGAACAACCAGCGGCGCTTCCGTTTGGCCGATAAATACATTCGCCGCCACGGAAATCGATTCCGCACCGCTGACCTCCATAGCTTTAGCCATGACCCAGGCCATCGCTTCGACAATTTTCTGCATAATTCCGTAGTGATACAAAATAGACATTAACGAAGAGAAAAAGATGATCGTGGGCAGCACTTGAAAAGCAAATACCACTCCCACCCCGTGCGATCTCATTTCGGGAGGAAAGGCCTTTTCAAAAACGCCCTGGCTGGCAAGAGCGCCAAACAGAAATTTGGAGCCCTCATTGGTAAAGGAAATAATTTTAACGAAGAACATACCAATCCAATTAAAAAAAGTCGCACCCCATGGCGTCAAAATAACAAACATGGCGAACACAAGCTGCAACGCAATGCCGATCAGAACCTGTTTCCAATGAATATCTCTTCGATCCGCTGAAAAGGCATAAGCGATACCAAGTAAAGTAATCAATCCGAAAATTCCAAAAGCAATATCCATAAGGGTTCCCATTAATAACTCCTTGTAATTTTTGCCTGAATTTACACGTTTAGATTCACAAAATTTAAAATAAAAAGCAGAAAGCAGATAGCCATATTGGGTTTCTGTCTCTGCATGTTCATAAATTAAATCGGCAGAAAATAAAACTGCCTGTCAACGAATTATTTCGATTCTTCTTCGCTTTCGTCATCATCCGGCGGAGGTTCAAAACAATTTCGGCAGCGGGCTTCGTAAATATCCGTGGCGCCTACAATAATCTTATCTTTATCCGCCGTTTTGCGTTGCGTATGATTGGCCGGATTGCCACAGACCACACAAATGGCGTGGGTTTTGGTAATGTATTCGGCAACGGCCAATAATTGAGGAATGGGCTCAAACGGTTTGCCACGATAATCCTGATCCAAACCAGCAACAATTACCCGTTTGCCCATGTTGGCCAACTTCTGGCAAATATCGACCAACGAGTTGTCAAAAAATTGGGCTTCGTCAATCCCGACCACTTGCGCTTCAAGCGCCAAATGCAGAATTTCTTCCGGTTTTTCGACAACCTTGGATTTTATTTTTTGTTTGTCATGGGAAACGATTTCGGTTGTGCTGTAACGCGTATCGATCTTGGGTTTAAAAATGGCCACTTTTTGGCGGGCAATCATGGCACGTTTCAAACGACGAATGAGCTCCTCGGTTTTTCCGCTAAACATGCTCCCGCAAATCACTTCAATCCAGCCGGTATGCTGACGTACTACATGCATCATAAGAGAAATCAGGCCTCCTGCATTTTCATTTCTTGCTGAACAATAAGCG
This sequence comes from Calditrichia bacterium, assembly GCA_027039465.1. Classification (GTDB taxonomy): domain Bacteria; phylum Calditrichota; class Calditrichia; order Calditrichales; family Calditrichaceae; genus Caldithrix. Next base: position 5,411 of record JALWEA010000065.1, read on the forward strand.
CTCGTATTTTGGTCGTTAGCAAATCGATGGCTACCAAGTTTTTACCGCCGCGAGGAATGATGATGTCCGCGTGACGTTTTGAAGGTTCCACAAATTGAAAATACATGGGTCGAACGGTATTTTGGTATTGAGTAATCACCGATTCCACAGTGCGCCCACGTTCTTTGATATCCCGTTGCAAACGACGAATAAAACAGATATCCGGCGCGGTATCAATGAAAACGCGGATATCCATTTGTTCGCGCAGTTTCGGTTCGCTTAAAACCAAAATACCTTCCAAAATAATAATCGAATGAGGCCCGACGGTACGCGTTTCTTTGAGTCGGCTGTGGGTTTTGTAATCGTAAATCGGGTGGGCAATGGTTTTCCCCTGCAAAAGCAGTTCAAGGTGTTCGGCCAAAAGATCATGATCAAACGCGTCGGGATGGTCGAAATTGCGTCCGCTGCGTTCATCCAGTGGAATATCGGACAAATCTTTGTAATAGGAATCTTCCTGCATCAGGACCACTTTGTCCGATCCTAATTTTTCCATAATCGTATTTGCGACTAAAGTCTTTCCGGAGCCGGAAGCTCCTGCAATGCCAATCAAAATACCTGTTTTCATTTCTCTCCAAGATTTGAATCGTCAAATGCGTGTGGTAATAATTCTTTTAATTTGTAAATTTGTTTCTCTTTGCCATTGGTTAAAATTACGTCAATATCGGGCGCATAGTCAAACAGAACCTGACGGCAGGCCCCGCACGGCGGGCAATATTCACCGTCTTTGGCCACAATTGCGATCGCTTTAAAACGTGTTCTTCCTTCGGAAAGGGCTTTAAAAAGGGCAACCCGTTCGGCGCACATAGTCAAGCTGTACGAGCTGCTTTCCACATTGCAACCGGTGTACACTTCATCATCTTCGGTTAGTAATGCGGCACCAACCTGAAAATGGGAATATTTGGCCTGTGCAAAAACTCTGGCCTTACGCGCTTCTTCTATCAGTTTGTCGCTGTCATAGTTTTTCATCTTACTTCACTTCTCATTTTAAATTAATGTGCCTAAAAAAGGCACTTCCTGTGCCCCTAAGATTAAAACGGCAGATCGTCTTCATCGGTCGGCGTGTCAACCGGCGGCTCTTCCACTTTATCCGCAGGTGCTTCGGTTGCTGCTGGCGCTGCTGTTTCAGCCGAAGCTTCCGCACCGTTATCCTGCCGGGAGCCTAAAAGTTGTAACGTATTGGCAATGATTTCCGTACGGTAATGCTTAACGCTGTTTTGGTCTTCCCAATTACGCGTTTGCAAACGTCCTTCCACATAAACCAAACGGCCTCGCTTCACATAGTTGCCTGCAAAGTCGGCCAACTGACCGAAGACCACCACATTATGCCATTCGGTATTATCGGTCCAGTTACCGTCCGCGTCTTTGGCCCGATAATTGGTTGCCACCGAAATATTCGCAACCGACGTTCCGCCCGGTGTGTAGCGAACTTCCGGATCCTTTCCTACACGACCAACAATGATGGCCTTGTTGACTGTTCCCTTTGACATAATTTCCTCCTATGGGTTAGTAAAAGAAACAAAGAGCAACAAATTAATTGGTAAAATTTAAATTAATAAAAAATACGTTTAAAACAAAACCCTTAAAGGCCTTTTCTCGTGTTGTTTCTGTGGTTTTTCCCGAATTTTTAACGAAAAATTTTTAAAATAAGATTCCTGCTCATCGGGCCGCAAATCAACCGGAACATCATTGTCGTATTTTTAATAGATGAGTCCACCCTAAAAAGGGCTAAAGTTTCTTCATTTGTACAGGGAAGTGGAATTAGGTAGGACAAACTGATTTTGTAAATTTCAAATATTTTAATTAATGCTTTGGCAACCGATGGTTAGATTACAATCGGCAACCACCAATCCCCAAATTTTTAGTAAAATCAATGCACGCCCAGAGGAATTTCCAGCAGGGAAATCTGCGCATAGCCCGAGGCTTTGAGCCATGGGACTGTGAATGCACGATTGAACAATCACAATTTGTCAGCCGTCCCTTTCGTTTTTTCGGACTGATTGCTATCAGTCCGAAAACATTTGTCATCTGACTGATAGCAATCAGTCAGATGGCTACAGTACAGAACTGATAATGATGCTAGGGCGGCCAATTGTTTCAGTAAATTTCAAATATTTTTGGCTAATCTCTCTTTAAAGAAACCCCAATCTGCCGGTTATCCTTGTTTTAAAAAGAATGCCTTGTTTTTCGATCGGTTTTCCCTTAATTTCGCACAACTGATAAACGAACAATCAATTGTTAAATTTCATGAAAAAATTATTACAAATAACAGCGCAAAACGAAGAAGACACCAAAAATTTTGCCCGTGAATTGGTCGGCATTTTAAAGCCCAATGACGTGGTTTTGCTTAAAGGTGAATTGGGCTCTGGAAAGACGTTTTTGGTCAAACAAATCTGCCGCCTGCTCAAAACCGAGGACGAGGCTTCCAGCCCTTCCTTTGCCATCATTCATCAATACTTCGGGCCTGTTCCGGTTAATCATTTTGATTTTTACCGATTGCATCACGAAGCGGAACTGGATCAATTGGGCTGGGAAGAGCTGCTAACGGCCGGAGCGATTACTTTTATCGAATGGCCGGAGTTGGTGGAAAAACATTTGAGCCGCTATTACAAAATTACCATCGAACTGGAAGACCACCTGCGCATTTTTACCTTATTAAAATTCGAGAAAAATTCTGTCGGAGAATAAAATATGATTTTAGCCGTCGAAACTTCCGATATTTGGTTGAGCGTCGCTTTTTGGGACGAACAAACCCACAAAACTTTGTACGAACAAAATTTGGGCCTGCCCGCGCAGCATGCCACTTTACTTTCTACGGTGGTCAGGGCAGGGCAAGAATTTGTTAAAAACACTTTGCAGGGCACTGTACCTTTCGAAAAAAAAATTACCGCGGCAGCCGTTGCCATCGGGCCGGGTTCTTTTACGGGCTTACGCATCGGATTGAGTTTTACCCAGGGCTTCTGTTTTGCCAATAAAATTCCCATCATCGGTATTTCGAATCATCAAATATTGGCTTTGCAGGCCAAACCCTGCGATCAAAAAATGTTCACCATAATCGACGCCAGGCGCGAGGAAGTTTATCTGGCACAGATCGATTTCGATCAAAACGATTTCCCCGAGATTACGGAACACAGCATTGTAAGCAAAGAAAAACTTCCCGAAGTCATTCCCGCCGGTTCGCTTTTAATCAAGCCCGAATTTCACGAATTGGATCGGGAAATCATCCGGAATTTACGCGTAAAAGGCGTTCTCTTGCACAGTGAGGGCCTGTATCAAGCGCGCCTATTGGGCAAACTTGGATTCCAAAAAATGCAAAAATACGGGCCGGACGAACTGAAAGATCTGGAACCCATGTACATTCGACCTTTTGCCGGAGTTTTATGAATCCGACTATCCGTCCCATGACCATGGAAGACCTTGATGCGATTGTGGCGCTCGAAAAACGCATTTTCACTGAACCGTGGTCAAAAAACAGCTTTGCGGCGGAGCTGGTCGGCAAAAAATATTCATTTCCGTTGGTCATGGAGTTGGACGAAAAGATTGTGGCCTACGCCGTTGTTTGGCATTTTTTTGATGAATTACATATTGCCAATATTGCCGTACATCCGGACTACCGCAGAATGGGCCTAGGAAAAAAATTTATGGAGTATATTTTGGAAAAATTCGGTGATGCGGAATTTGCTTTTCTGGAAGTTCGACCGTCCAATACCGCCGCCGTTAAGCTGTACCAATCTTTCGGGTTCAAAGTATTAAGCACCCGCAAACACTACTACCATGACGGCGAAGATGCCCTGGTGATGGTTAAAGATTTGAGAAAATAGAATTAATGATGTACATTTGCTTTTTAATGAAAGGCACAATGATTTATAAAAGATTTAAATAGGCGAATAACGGTTAAACTCCGCATCCGTTCGGTTTTTTACCGAAACAGCAAAATTAGCGGTTATGCCGTTCAAACGAACTTCTGACCGGCACTATTAAAATCTAAAATAAATATTTAATACAACAATCTTGCAAAAATTGCATGTTTGATTTAGGTAGGATTTAAAAACATTATGGATTGGTTCAAACGTAAAAAACAAAATTTACAACCCACCCAAAAAACCGAACTGCCGGACGGCCTTTGGATTAAATGCGAAAACTGCGGCGAAATCATCTACAAGAAAGAGCTGGAAAAACGGCTTTGGGTATGCCCTAAGTGTGATTATCATTTTAGAATCAGCAGCAAACAATACATTGACATTCTTTTTGACGAAGGCAGCTTCGAAGAATTCAATGCTGATATGATGAGCACCGACCCTTTGAACTTTACCGATTCCAAACCTTACAGCGAAAAATACAAAGCGACCGTCAAAAAAACCGGATTAAAAGAAGCGGTCATTACCGGCACAGCCAAATTGGAAAAGCATCCGGTGGTTGGCGCAATTATGGATTTTAAATTTTTGGGCGGCAGCATGGGTTCGGTTGTCGGCGAAAAAGTGGCGCGCGCGGTTGACAAAGCACTGGATTTGAAGGTACCGATGATCATTCTTTCCTCTTCCGGCGGTGCACGCATGCACGAAGGTGTTTTGAGTTTGATGCAAATGGCGAAAACCAGTGCTAAGCTGGCGCGTCTGGCGGAAAACAAAATCCCGTACATTTCGATTTTAACCAATCCGACCACCGGCGGAACCACGGCTAGCTACGCCATGCTGGGCGATATTAATTTGGCCGAACCCGGCGCTTTAATCGGCTTTGCCGGCCCTCGCGTCATCAAGCAAACGATCGGTCAGGACTTACCGCCAGGATTCCAACGTTCCGAATTCGTGCAGGAACACGGCTTTCTGGATATGATCGTACATCGGCATCAGCTTAAACAGCGGGTCGCCGCTTTGCTCGATTTCTTTGAGCATCAAAATCCGCATTAATTTAAGGTTCCGTTAAATTTTAAGGAGAAGAAAATGGGCAAAGAAGAACCTTTTAACGAATTACGCGACGAAACCAAAGACATGCACAAAGCGCTTATTTCTTTAATCGAAGAACTCGAAGCCGTTGACTGGTACAATCAGCGCGTTGATACTTGTAAAGACGATGCGCTAAAAGCCATTCTGGCTCATAATCGGGACGAAGAAAAAGAACATGCGGCTATGTTGCTGGAATGGATTCGTCGGCAGGACGCTACTTTTGAAAAAGAGCTTAAGGATTATCTGTTTACCCAAAAACCGATTGCCCATAAATAGGACAAACATTCAGCTATTTCTCTTCCATAGGAATCGGTTTTTAAAATTCTATGGCAACGTTTAACCGCTTAGTTAAATTAAATGACATTCATGGCTAAAGAAATTCTCATTCTTATTACCAATGACGACGGAATTTACGCCCCGGGAATTCTCCATCTCAAACACGCCCTAAAATCTTTAGGAACGGTGATAGTTGTTGCGCCGCTGGTTGAAAAAAGCGCTGTCGGCCATGCCATTACGCTTTCGGATCCTTTGCGCGTGATGGAAGTTGAGCGCGACGGAACATTCTTTGGATATGCGGTCAACGGAACGCCATCCGATTGCGTTAAATTGGGTAGCCGTTGCATTTTGAAACGTAAACCCGATTTGGTCGTCAGCGGCATCAATCAAGGCCCGAATACGGCTACCAACATCATTTACTCCGGCACGGTTTCCGCGGCTGCAGAAGGCGCCATCATGGGCATTCCTTCCATTGCCGTTTCCATTGCTTCCTTTACCAAAAAAGAATTCGGCTTTGCTGCTAAGTTCACCCGTCAATTGGCTCAATTGGTCTTACAAAAAGGCTTACCTGCCGGTACGCTGCTCAACGTCAATGTTCCTGCCGTACCGGAAAACGAGATCAAAGGCGTGGTCGTTACACGGCAAGGCAAAGGCCGCTACGAAGAAGCTTTTGATAAACGGATCGATCCCAACAACCGCGTTTATTACTGGCTAACCGGCAAACGCATGATTCTTGATCACGGCGACGACATTGACGATCCGGTGGTTATGCAAAATAAGATATCAATAACGCCCATTCATTACGATTTAACCGATTATTCGTTTTTAGAGGAATTAAAAACATGGCATCTTCCCAATCCCTAAAGCATTCTTTTCAACATGAAACGATCATCATTCTGGACTTCGGCTCGCAGTACACTCAACTCATCGCCCGTCGCATTCGTGAATTGGGCGTTTACTGCGAAATTCATCCGTTTAATGCGGATTTCTCTCTTTTTGACAATCCGCGCATAAAAGGCATTATTCTTTCCGGAGGGCCAGCTTCGGTTTACGACGAAAGCGCGCCCCGCATTGAGGCCAGGCTTTTGAATTTGGGATTACCCGTGCTTGGGATTTGTTACGGTCTGCAGCTTTTGACCTACTTAACGGGCGGGCAGGTGGCTAAAGCCGAAAAGAAAGAATACGGGCTGGCCGAGTTGGAAATCACGCAAAAAAGTTTATTATTTAAAGACATTCCACCAAAAAGCAATGTTTGGATGAGCCACGGCGATCGGGTGTTAACACTCGGACAAAATTTCAAAGTTATTGCCCGCACGCAAAATGCCCCCTACGCCGCCATCGAACACGAAGAAAACAAATGGTTTGGTCTGCAATTTCATCCGGAAGTTAGACATACCGAATACGGAACCCGGATTCTTAAAAATTTTGTCTTTGAAGTTTGCGGCTGTTCCGGAGATTGGTCATCCAAATCGTTTGTAGAAGAAAACATTCGTTCCATTCGGGAAAAAGTGGGTTCACGGAATGTGTTGTGCGCTTTGAGCGGCGGCGTCGATTCCAGCGTTTTGGCCGTGCTGCTGCATCGCGCCATTGGTGAGCAACTCCATGCCGTTTTTGTGGATACCGGCCTGTTGCGTTACCGCGAAGCGGAAGAAGTGGAACGTGTTTTTCGGGAGAATTTCAAAATTAACCTGACCGTTGTTAAAGCGGGAGATGTATTTTTAGGAAAATTAAAAGGTGTGGAAGATCCCGAGCAAAAGCGTAAAATCATCGGTAACGAATTTATTCGTATTTTTGAACGGGAAGCCAAGAAGTTGGGTGATTTTCATTTTTTGGCGCAAGGAACTTTGTACCCGGATGTCATTGAAAGCGTTTCGTTTAAAGGCCCGTCCGCCACGATTAAATCACACCACAATGTGGGCGGTCTTCCCGATTCGTTTAATTTTGAACTGCTGGAACCTTTGCGCGAACTATTCAAAGACGAAGTGAGAGAGGTAGGGCGCGAGTTGGGTCTGCCCGAAAACATCATTCAAAGACACCCGTTTCCAGGCCCCGGTTTAGCCGTGCGTATTTTAGGTGAAGTTACAGGAGAACGTGTCGAAATATTACAAAAGGCTGACGCCATTTTTATTGAAGAACTGTGGAATCATGATCTGTACCACAAAATTTGGCAGGCATTTGCCGTACTTTTACCCATCCGGACGGTAGGCGTGATGGGCGACCAGAGAACGTACGAACACGTCGTTGCATTGCGTGCGGTAACCAGCACCGACGGCATGACCGCAGACTGGTTTCGCATGCCCGATGATGTTTTGGCACGGATTTCAAATCGTATTATTAACGAAGTTTCCGGCGTCAATCGCGTGGTTTACGACATCAGCTCCAAACCGCCTGCCACTATTGAGTGGGAATAAAAAATCAAGGAGAATGCTTTATGTGCGGAATCGTGGGATATTTGGGAAATCGGGAAGCGGCGCCCATTTTGCTGAACGGCCTGAAACGTCTGGAATATCGAGGATACGATTCTGCCGGAATTGCCACGATTAGTGACGGGCAGGTGCACATTGTTAAAGAGGTGGGTAAAATCCGTAAGTTGGAAGAAGCTTTAAACGACACCATGCCCTCCGGCTTAATCGGCATCGGACACACCCGTTGGGCCACACACGGAAAGCCCAATACCATCAACGCCCATCCCCATACCGACTGCCACGACAATATTGTTCTAATCCATAACGGAATCATTGAAAATTTTTCCGTATTAAAAAAAGTGCTGGAACAATCCGGGCATGTCTTTAAATCCGACACAGATACGGAAGTGATCGCTCACTTAATCGAAGAACTTTACCAAAACGGCCACACCTTTGAAGAGGCTTTTCGCGAGGCGCTACTCAAGGTGGAAGGCACCTTCGGCGTGGCTGTGATGACTAAAGACGACCCGGATCGCATTTACGTGGCGCGCAAAGGCAGCCCCATTGTTATCGGCGTCGGCGAGGGTGAATATTTTGTTGCCTCGGATGTTACGCCGCTCATTCCCCACACCCGCAACGTCTTTTATCTTGAAGACGACGAAATGGCTATTTTAACCCGCCAGGGCATTATCACCAAGACCATTCAGAATAAGGTCATTGAAAAGCACGTGCATAAAATCACCATGGAGCTGAGCGATATTGAAAAAGGCGGCTTTGACCATTACATGCTGAAAGAAATTTTCGAGCAACCAAAAACCATCATGGATACCATGCGCGGCCGTATTCTGCGGGAAGAGGGTTTGGTGAAATTGGGCGGATTACGCGAGGTAGAAGACAAACTGACCCACGCCGAACGAATTATTTTTGTGGCTTCGGGCACTTCCTGGCATGCTGCTTTGATCGGTGAATATTTAATGGAAGAATTTTGCCGCATTCCGGTGGAAGTTGAATACGCTTCGGAATTTCGTTACCGCAATCCCATCATTAACGATAATGACGTCATCATTGCCATTTCTCAATCCGGCGAAACGGCGGATACGCTGGCCGCCTTACGTGAGGGAAAACACAAAGGCGCACTGGTTTTGGGCATTGTTAATGCCGTGGGTTCCACCATTGCCCGCGAAACCCACGCCGGCGTTTACATTCATGCCGGAGCCGAGATCGGCGTCGCCAGCACCAAGGCCTTCACTTCGCAAGTGACCGCCATTGTGCTAATGACCATTCTAATGGCGCGCAAAAAATACATGTCCGTTGTTCAGGGCAAACAATTGTTAGACGATCTTTTGAAAATTCCGGAAAACGTGCAAAAGATTTTGGATCAAAACGATTTGATTCGTGATCTGGCTGCTTTGTACAAAGATCAACGCAATTTTTTGTACCTGGGTCGCGGTTACAACTTTCCCGTTGCGCTTGAAGGCGCTTTAAAATTAAAAGAGATTTCCTACATCCATGCCGAAGGTTACCCGGCCGCAGAAATGAAACACGGCCCGATTGCCTTAATCGATGAAAACATGCCGGTGGTTTTTATCGCCACACAAGATGCCATTTACGATAAAGTAATTAGTAATATTCAGGAAGTAAAGGCAAGAAAAGGTCGGGTGATTTGCGTAGCCAACGAGGGTGATCAAAAAATTCAAAATTACGCCGATCACGTTATTTACGTTCCGACGACCAGCCAGGCTTTAACGCCCCTACTAACGGTCATTCCGCTGCAGTTGCTGGCCTATCACATTGCCGTGTTGCGCGGCTGCGATGTGGATCAGCCGAGGAACCTGGCGAAAAGCGTAACCGTCGAATAGCACCGAGAACTGCTTTATGATTTTGCCAAAGCCCAAAGAGACCTCAGCCCGTTTCTTATAATGACTCATTAAAACAGAAAAGCCCCGAAAATTCGGGGCTTTTAATTTTTGGAAACCTTACTCAACAATGGCTAAGATATCGCTTCTTTGAACAATCAAATATTCCTTGTTGTCCATTTTAACTTCGTCACCGGAGTATTTGGAGAAAATGATCTTGTCTCCAACCTTGACCTTTTCCTGTAAATCCTCATCGGTTCCAACGGCAACCACTTTACCCATGCGTGGTTTTTCTTTGGCCGTGTCCGGAATAATAATGGAACCAACTTTTTCTTCCGATTCTTCAATTAACTCAATGAGCACCCGATCGTCCAACGGTTTAATCTTCACAGCAACCTCCTTTACTTTATTCCTAACATTCTATTGATCTTTGCTTTATCAAATCCGACAATAGGTCGGTTATTTATCAAAATCACCGGCACTCCGGTTTGCCCGGTTCTGCGCATCATATCCTGCGCCGCACGATGATCACGGGAAACATCCACGTCGCGAAATTTTATTTTTTTCTCTCTGAAATAACGTTTTGCAGCATTGCAAAAACTACACGTCGGAGTCGTAAAAATAATCACTTTAGGCTGAGACGCTGCAGGCATTTAATCCTCCTTCAAACTTCAACAATTAAGTTACTAATACTTCATTGGCATTTGATGATTATTCAAATTAAAAGTTACATGTCTTATTTAAACAGGCTATGCTTCCAATTTAGGGCTCAAATTTATTAAAAGATGACGGCTATTGCAATAAAAGATTCCACAGTAAACATTCAAGCCCGCTGTTGTGGTGCCCAATGAAAAACAGCTTGTTCGATAACAAAAAATTGAATAAATTCCGCTTTAAATTCGGATTGGCTTTTCTTCGGCCTTTCAAAACGAAGCATCATTCTTAAACCTATTAAAATCGGAGCAGAAATGGAAAGTTTAATTAAAGCGATTATTTTGGGAACGATTCAGGGATTAACCGAATTTTTGCCCGTTTCCAGTTCCGGGCATCTAGTCATTTTTTCCCATCTTCTACACTTCAAGCAAAGCAGTTTGGCCTTTGATGTGTTTTTACATTTGGGAACGTTGTTGTCTATTTTTGTGCTTTTCTGGAAAGAACTTAAAGTCATGATCGTCAGCCCATTTGTGGCGGTTTTCGGGAGTATGAACGAAGAACAAAAATATTATTTGCGTTGGGATTGGTACGTTATTTTAGCCTCCATTCCGGCCGGCATCGTCGGCGTTTTATTTGAAGATCAAATCGACGTCATCTTTTCCAGTATTGTTTACAGTTTATTCTTTTTGTTTGTCACGGGCACGCTAATGGCTTCGATTCCTTTTATTAAAAAGCGCCAGGGCGAAATCAATTCCGGCCGCTCCTTCTTAATGGGTTTGGCACAGGCTTTTGCCATATTACCAGGCATCTCCCGCAGCGGCAGCACTATTTTTACCGGGATTTTAGCCGGTGGCGAACAGGAAAAAGTTGCCCGGTTTTCTTTTATCATGTCGGTGCCGGCTGTGGCGGGCGCCGTTGTTCTGAAATTACGGGAATTACTTTTAGCTCCGCCATCAACCGCCGAAATGATTAATATTGCGGCCGGAACTCTGTTTGCTTTTGCCTTTGGCTGTCTGGCTATTATCTGGTTGCTCGATTTTGTCAAACGCGGCAAATTGCAATGGTTCGGTTACTACTGTCTGACGATTTCTATTATCGGTTTGATTATTTATTTCGGGTTTTAATCGATGCAAAAATCCAGGGATTTGTTCACTTCACGTTTCGGTTTAATTGCGGCTACCATTGGCATGGCGGTCGGCGCCGGAAACATTTGGCGCTTTCCGAGGTTGGCCGGTCAATACGGAGGCACCTTCCTGGTTCCCTGGGTGCTTTTCCTTTTTATTTGGTCCATCCCTTTATTGATTGTGGAATTTGCCATCGGGCGTAAAACACAATTGGGCGCCATCGGCTCTTTTTGGAAAATTAACAAACGCTACACGTGGATGGGTTGGTTTGTGGCTTTTTGCACTTCGGCCATTTTGTTTTATTACGCCGTGGTTTGCGGTTGGAGTTTAAAATATTTTATTTTGTCCGTCAGCGGCCAAATATTTCAAATTGACCACCAGACGTTTTGGCAATCCTTCACCCACCTTAATCCCGAAGTGCTTCTCTATTTGTTTTTATCCGTGGCTTTGGGTGTTTTTATCATTTACCGCGGCATCGGGCAAGGTATTGAAAAATTTTCCAAAATCATCGTTCCCACTCTTTTTCTGCTTTTGGCCATTGCCGCCTTTCGCGCAATGACGCTTCCGGGCGCCACAGCCGG
>JALWEA010000066.1 GCA_027039465.1 Calditrichia bacterium
TTTTCCAAACGCAACTTTTGGTATTCAAAATAGCGTTGAACACGCGATTCGATTTGACTGATGGAAAACGGTTTGGTAATAAAATCAAAGGCGCCGTTTTGCATTGCCTCCACTGCACGTTCGATGGTTCCGTAGGCTGTTATTACAATAGCGCCGAGATCGGGGTATTGTTCTCGTGCCTTGCCCACCAATTCAATGCCCTTTATACCGGGCATCATTAGGTCCGTTATTATCAACCCCACCGGATGCTCTTTGAGAATTGACAACGCCTCTTCACCGGATTCCGCCACTAAAACCTGATACCCGCTTGCTTCCAATGTTTGGCTTAAAACCATTCGCAGATGCTGATCGTCATCCACGACTAAAATTTCATGCTTTTCCATAAGCTCCGTTCTTTTGTTTGTCTTGTTCGATCAATTCCGTTGCCGTCTGCGCTACTATTCCGCTGTTAGCGTTAAAACGGATTATTCTTGCAAATCCGTAGAATCCAAATAAAGCCATCCTTAACACTCAGAAAAAATCTTATTGCTTCAATTCTTTCATGGTCGACACGATAACGGCGCAATCGTATCCCGATTCATCCTAAGATTTAGACTGCCAAATCAAGTACAATACATCAGAGAATTACCTGGCAGCCGATTGATTCAACGCCCTATTTCCGACTTCCAAACCAACCATAACAGCACACTTTTTTGCGCTAATGGTAAAGGCTATATGATCGGATACTTTGAGATACTCTTTAATCTTTGATGGTGGGTGAATTCTTGTGTCTTTGGTAGGAATTCAAAGCTTTTTGGCTTTTGATTTTATTGCGCAGTTCCCGCTCTTTGGCGGCCACGCTCAGGCTTGCTTCCTGAGGCCGAATGTCTTTTAAAAGAGCCCGTAATTCTTCGATTTCTTTTTTCAACTCTGAAATTTGCTTTTTGAGTAATTCATTTTCCTTGCGCAATTCCAACTCGTGAACGGCCCGTTCAAAAAGCGAAATAATTTGATCAATACGGAAGGGTTTAATCATGTAGTGAAAACGATAGCTGCGCATAGCTTCCAAAGCATATTTGATGTTGTGATAACCCGTCATGATAACAACGATCAAATCTTTGATCTGCTCCGACAGTTCAATACCCAATTGAATGCCGTTTTTATTTTGATATCCCAGATCAAAATCCAAAAGCGCAAAAGCAATGTTTTTATGCTTGATCTTATCCGGAACCTCATCGGGAGAACCGGCGGTAATCACTTCAAACTGATTATCAATCAATCCGTCGGAGATCATTTCAAGAATGGCCGGATCATCATCAACGACCAATATGGTTCGGTTTGTAAAATCCATCAATCATTCCTTTACCATTGTTCAGGATGACTCGTCCGATTTCAGCCCGATGCGGTTAAACCTGGGTTTGCCTGAAAAAAGTTTGTCGATTCCGATACTCAAAATTTAATTCCCGGTAAATGTTTCCCCTCGCAGTTCGTCAAAAAGTCTTAACCACAACTGGCTGATAATTTGCCCGGCATCTTCACCGGACTGCGGATAACTGATTGTCACATATTTCAAATCCACTTTAATCTCATTTTTTTGCTCGGCAAAAAGGGTTTCCATCTCATTTTTAAGATTGCTGCACAGGCTTTCGGATGTGAATAAATCCGCGTTGGGAAAGATGAAAAAGGCCGTATCCAAAGTCAACCAAATAACATCCCCGACCGAAGCCAACTTCTTATCAAACAGTTCCTGATACGAGCGCACCGTATCTTC
>JALWEA010000067.1 GCA_027039465.1 Calditrichia bacterium
TTAAGCCCTTTTCTCTATTCCTATTTGGTGCGTAATCTGCAAAGCGATCCTCAGGGTGAGCCGTGGTTCATTGCCATTCTCCGCGACTTGGTACCTCAAAATTTACCGTGGGTTTCGCTGTATTGGGTTTTTGCTTTGGTAACCCTGGTAATGGTTGTTGTTTTGTATTTGGTACGCTTGCCGCGTGTGGAACTGCAGGAAGACGAAAAGGCGGGTGCCTGGGAAACGCACAAAGAATTGTTTAAGAACAAAACCGTCATTTTGTTTTTTATCGGAATTTTTTCTTATGTGGGCACCGAGCAAGGGGTGGCCAACTGGATTTCAAAATTTTTACAAACATACCACGGTTTTGATCCGCAAACGGTGGGCGCGCACACGGTTTCCCTGTTTTGGGGATTATTAACCGCTGGGTGTTTGTTGGGACTATTATTACTTAAACTGTTCGACAGCCGCTATGTGCTGATCACTTTTGCCGGAGCGGCCATTATTTCGTTAAGCTTTGCGCTTTTCGGCTCGGCCCAAACCGCGTTGTACGCTTTTCCGATGGTCGGATTTTTTGCTTCCGTCATGTGGTCGGTAATTTTTTCGTTGGCCTTAAATTCATTGGAAAAACACCACGGGTCGTTTTCCGGGATTTTATGCACGGGCATTATCGGCGGCGCCATTGTACCGGTCATTGTCGGTTGGCTGGGCGATCATTTCGGTTTGCGCACGGGCATGATGTTCTTGTATTTGACGCTCGGCTACATCTTCAGCATCGGATTCTGGGCGCGACCGCTAATTACCAATAAAACATTCGGCTCCAAAACAAAGGAGCAAACGGCTTAGTCGATTTTAAAATGATCATTTAGGTTGACGGCCCTTAACTTTTTGTGGTAAAGGGAAAGAAGAATAAGGACGGAGAAATAGAAAACTTGGATATCGATTACTTAGGGGAATAAGGATGCCAACAATAGAGGACGTAGTAGTTGGTGTGGATTTGGGAGGCACTAAAATTCATACGGCACGAATTCGCGCAGGGAGAATCGACCGGTCTTTTAAAATGAAAATTTCATCTCAGGCAAACAAAGAAACCGTGCTTTCTGAAGTGATGCAGGCCATTGAGACAGTAATGAATAGTGACGTCAAAGCCATTGGCATTGGGGTGCCTGGGCTTGTCGATACCAATACGGGTGTCATTTACGATATTGTAAATATTCCTTCCTGGAAAAAAGTCAATTTGGGCGAAGAATTAAGTAATCAATTTGAAGTTCCTGTTTTCATTAATAACGATGCCAATTGTTTTGTTTTGGGCGAATATTATTTCGGCAATGGGAAAGGCTTAAAAAATATTGTAGGTTTAACATTAGGTACCGGCATGGGCGCAGGCATCATCATTAATAGGAAATTGTACTGTGGTACCAATTGCGGCGCCGGTGAATTTGGCATGTTACCCTATTTGGACGGCATTTACGAGAATTATTGTAGCGGACAATTTTTTAAAGACAAATATCAGTTGGAAGGCGAGCAGGTTTTTATTCGGGCAAAACAAGGTGATACGAAAGCCCTGAAAATAATGGCTGAATTCGGCCGACATGTTGGGCGGGCAATTACGGCTATTTTTTACGCCCTGGATCCGCAAATGATTGTTTTGGGCGGTTCGGTGAGTAAATCCTTTCCGTTTTTTGAAAAAACAATGCGGGAAGAATTAAAGAAGATTTCGTACCAAACCGCAGTGGAAAACATGAAAATAACCCTTAGTTCCAAGG
>JALWEA010000068.1 GCA_027039465.1 Calditrichia bacterium
CCCGCTTCAAGACTGCGAATTTTGCTTTTAAGATCTTTTAATGCGGTGATCATAATGATGGGAATAAAGCGGGAGTAATGATTCTTTTTAATGCGCTCGCAAACCTGAAAGCCATCCATTTTGGGAAGTTTAATATCCAGCAATATAATATCAGGATTTTCACTTTCCACTAATCGTAATGCTTCCACCCCATCGTGTGCGGTGATTACCTGATAATTTTGAGGCTTTAGGAAATAGGCGATGAGATCGACGTTTTCTTTGTCGTCATCCACAATCAGAACTTTTGGTTCTCGATCCATTCTGTGTCTCTTTTAATAAATTTACTCGCTGACCAAATTATACATTCAGATTAAGAAATTCAACTGAATTTACGCATAAATCATTTTGTTGATTTCTTTACGTAATTTGGCCATTGTTTCCGAATGAATCTGAGAAATCCTTGATTCCGACACATTTAGAATTTTGCCGATTTCCTTGAATGTCAGCTTTTCATAGTAGTACAAAGTGATGGCTAAACGTGTCTTTTCGGGCAATTTTTTGATGGCTTTAAGTAACACTCTTTTCATCTCTTCTTCTTCTATTTTTTCATCTACTCTTACATAATCATTATCTTCTATCAAATCATAAAGATTTTGTTTACCGTTGTTATCCAATGGTTTGTCTAAGGAATACAAGGTGGCCGAATTCATATCGCGACGAATATTTTTTATATCGCGTTCATTGAGCCCCAAACCATTGGCAACTTCATATTCCGTGTAGTTACCGGAAAATTTTTGTTCTAGTTCTACGCTTTTGTCTCGATAGGTGTTAAGTTTGGCACGAAGGGAACGGGGGATCCAATCCAATTTGCGTAATTCGTCGATAATAGACCCTTTAATGCGAGGAATGGCATACGTCTCGAATTTAATACCATAATTAGGATCGAACCGTTCGATCGCTTCGGCAAGGCCTACAACACCGATCTGATAGAGGTCATTTTCTTCGAGGGCCTGAGGATAATTTTTAATCATTTTACGTACAACATACTTAACCAAGCCTAGGTAGCGAATCAATAATTGTTGTCTTGATTTAAGGTTGTTGTTGTTTTTGTAGTCAAACCAAATGGAGTCGATAGCATTTTGCATCATTCTCCGCTCCTCCTGTTTTTTTCTTGTTTTGCTTACTATATGGCATTTTTTGTGCCAATTTTTTTAAACCACAATTATGAATCAGTTTTAACTCATTGTATTTAAATAAATTAAACTACTCTTATTTTTTCGAGTCAAAAAGTCGGATTATCATACATAAGGTGGATTTTGTCCAAATTAAACACAATTTGGTGTTTAATTTTTAGTCATGACTTTTTAAATGATGGCTCATTATGCATTTGATATTGAGTTAGGAAGAACGATTAAAATTAAACGGTATACAAAGAGAAATTTTTTCCTACTTTTTAAAATAGAGAAGGCTAAAAAAATTGACGAGGACTATTGCTTCATTTGAATGATTTTACTATTCTATGTTTATAGGATAATTGAATTGGCATCCTTTACAGAGCATCCGACTGATAGCTATCAGTCGGATGACTCTTGGTTTTGGGGACTGATAGCAATCAGTCCCCATGAGTTTGACCATTTTATCGAAATCCACACATAAGAAGGAGAACCGTATGAAGTCCCGAATTATTTTTTTAGGCCTTTTCATTTTGCTTTTAAGTTCCACTTTCCTTTCCGCTCAAATGATGGATCCCTTTAACAAAGAAGATAAAAATCATTTTGACGGCGGATTAGGTATGACCTGGATTAACGGCAAACCTTACACAACCATCACTTTAACTCCGGAATTTGCCTTTGGTAAATTCGGCATGGGCTTAAATATCGAACTCCTTTTCAATAACACCGAAGGCTTCAAATTCCGTAAAACGGGTTGGGACAAAGGAGCCGGTGCCCTGCGTATGATTCGCTATATTCGCTGGGGGCACAAAAGCGATCCCGTTTACACCCGAATCGGTACACTGGATCAGGCTATTTTAGGCCATGGCTTTATTATGGGCTACTACACCAATGAAGCCAACTACGATTACCGAAAAATCGGTTTGGCTTTTGACCTGGATTTTAAAAGCTATGGTTTTGAAAGCGTAACCAGCAACCTTGGCAATCTCGAAATCGCCGGCGGCAGAATGTACGTTCGTCCGTTACATTTTACCGCAATTCCCATCCTCAAAAATTTTGAAATGGGTGCCACTTACGTTGGCGATTTCAACCCCGATGATCGTAAAAAAACGCATGATGGGGTTTACGAATGGGGCGTGGATTTAGGTTTACCCATCATTAAAACCAGTTTTTTAAACACAACCATTTATGCCGACTATGCCAAAATCAATAATCATGGCGACGGTAAAACCGTTGGTATTCTGGCTTATGTCCCCAATGTTATCGGGCTATTCGGTATTTATGCTAAATTGGAAAAACGTTTCCTGAATCCCGGCTTTTTACCCGACTATTTCAACAGTTTGTATGAACTGGAACGCAATCCGTTACCGGCTGATCATTACGGTGTTTTGGATCCGCGAGCTTCGGTATTGACCAAAGAAGACTATTTAAGTTATG
Source organism: Calditrichia bacterium (assembly GCA_027039465.1). GTDB lineage: Bacteria > Calditrichota > Calditrichia > Calditrichales > Calditrichaceae > Caldithrix. The sequence goes on from JALWEA010000068.1 coordinate 2,589, forward strand.
TGGGGAAAACCGAAGGTATTTTCGGCGAACTATCCGGTCAAATTTTAGGGAAGATCCGTTTGGTGGGTAATTATCAGCATAACACCGGACTGGGCAAAAGCGGCATTTTGCATTTAGAGGCACGCAGCGAGGATTTGGTGCCGAATATCCAATTAAAATATACGTATGATAAAGTCGGTATTGAAAAAATGAAGGATGTGTTTACACTGGATTACCGTTCCGTTGCTCAGGCCATGATCGGCTACCGCACATATAAATATATTTTAATTTCCATGGTTTACCGTTGGAACTTCATTTATGATGAAGAAAGCCACGAATACAAACCGCAAGAACGGATTATGCCGCAAATTAGTTTTTCGATGCCTTTTTAGTTAGTGAGCTTACAAACAAAATCGTTAACTGCATTTTTTTAATGTAGTTAACGATTTTTATTTGGGAATGAATGGAGTTTTTTCTGATTTTTCCCATAAAAATATTTGCTCTTTATTAATTTTTTATTAGATTCATTACGCGTTTTTCTTTTATAATTTGTTGGGCATTTAATCTGAGTTTAATCGGAGGGGCAGGGGTATGCGCCTGAAAGAGGTTCTAATCGATTGGATTTATGAGCCGGTATTATCATTTATTGCACCGGCTGTTTGTGTTTCTTGCGGCAAACCACTTAATGGAAATGAAAAAGTAATTTGCCGTGAATGCTACCAAAAAATCCCCACACTTTCCGAAGAATATCTAGAGAGTCTCAAAAGCGAAATCAGCACACCATACTTTGACGACTTAATTATCCGGTTTGAATTTAGTCCCATTTTCCAGCAATTAATTCATCTTTTAAAATACGAACATTTTTCCGGAGTTGCATCGATTCTTGCGCAAAGCTTAGCGGAATTTATTCCGCTCAATTTCGATTTGCTAACCGCAGTACCGTTAAATCCTGCCCGATTAAAAGAAAGGGGATACAACCAAAGCGCGCTATTGGCAGAGCATCTCTCCCAAATCACACGAATCCCTTTTAACGAATCGATTCTGAAACGGGTACGCAACACCCCTTCCCAAACCAAGCTTTCACGTTCGGAACGTCAGGCAAATGTACGTGATGCATTTAAGGCGGAAGGGCAACTTGAAGGTGCTCGAATTTTAATTGTAGATGATGTTGTTACTACGGGAAGCACTTTGAATGAATGTGCGCGTGTTTTAAAAGAAGCCGGTGCCGCTAAAGTTGTTGCTGCGGCGTTAGCAACTCCTGTTGACTTTTTTCAAGGTGACAGGTTAGAGAACGTTACTTCATGGCCTTTACAAAGTTAAATCGTCTTCCTAAAAAAGTGAAAGCCGGGCATGATGCCCGGCTTTTTGGTTTTTACCTCAATCCATTTTTAAAATTACCGTTTATACCCCATAATCGTTTTCGATTGGAACCCGTTTCCGTCTTCAGGCGGATTTACCGAGATGGTAATATATACTTGCGGAGATTCCAAAGAATCACCCGGTGCCCACGTAAAACTAAAATCCGTTGTTCCGGGGCCTGATTGTTGAGTATCGCGTAAATTTACACTAATATCTCCGTACAAATGCCCATCGGTTGCCTCAACGCTTATCTTTGTTTCACTAACTAATGGATAGCCCCAAATATCATGAACATGATACATGAACTGTATCGGCTGATTAACCATACCGTAACTAAACGTATCTTGGGATACTTCAATCGGTGCGGTACGATCCGTAAGAAGAATTTTGGTTTTTGCTGAAATACGTTTTTGACCCAAAGTATCGGAATAGGTGTAGGCGGTTATGGTAGCAAAAGAACTATCCTGCGGATTCGGTGGCAATGGTGATCCGCTGATAAAATTAACTTTCGCAGCGCCCATATTGTTTGTTACGGCGGAACCTTCAACAAGGCAAAAGTTTGTAGAAAAATAAACGGCTGTTCCGGGAACAACCGGATTACTGTACTTATCACCGACATACGCCGTCAATTTGTCCAACAACCCATAGTGAACGCGTGCCGCAATATTCGATTTTTCCATGACCAAACTAAAATGCTCGGCATCCGGCAATCCACCGTGGATTGCGATACGGATCGGGATAGAGCGAATTGTTTTACCGTTTACCTGAGCTTGTGCTTCAATTTGTACGGGGCCTGCGATCGTACCGCTGTTCAAAATCGTATAAACGTAACCGTTTTGGGTATCCATCGCTTCCGGAAAAACATATTCACCACCGTTCGGTCCGTTTAAGATCGAAAAGTGAACCGTAATTTGATGATCGTTATCCACAAGGCGCCCGTTATCATCGGTTACTTTAAAATTGATCAAGGCGGTTTCGCTCAACCCGGAGCCCTTAATATAAACGTGATCACTTGTCTGCATTGCTACGGAAATATGACTAGCCGGTCCGCTCGCTTGGATTGTATCGGCAGGATTAAATTCTCCCCCGCCCGAAACCTTTTGTAAAACCAAATCAGGCACGGTAATTGTTTGACCGACCTGAGCCATGCTTGTAACACTGTTCGGGATAAAGCCAACCTTACTTGCCTCTATGATAACATTTAAAGTATCGGTTTTGGAATCAATAACCAATGTATATTCGCCTTCGCTGGTTGTATTCGTTTGGGCAAGCATATCCTTAGCCCGTACCAAGGCATTACCAACAGGTTGCACAGCCCCATGATCATCAAAATAATAGACATGACCTTTCAAGGTTGCAGAGTGATCTTTGGTTTCCGTGGTACATCCTGCAAACAGGATGAGCAAGGAAAGTAAGAATGCTATATTTCGCACGTTTCCT
>JALWEA010000069.1 GCA_027039465.1 Calditrichia bacterium
ATGTCATTGCTTCTTCCCGATTCTCGGGAAGAAGCAATCCTTTTCAAAGCAGCACCATCCTAGTGTTTAGTTAAGGGTCTTAATAGTGTTAGCGCGCTCCACGGCGTTCCGCTACTATTGACATGTTGCGGCGCGTCCGTCCCTCGATACGATTCTGCCTTTCATCTTGCGATGCTCGAAGTAAGGGCGAAGCATTTCCGTCAAGATGATGCAAACTCAAAAGATTTAACGTTGCGTAACCAGAAACATCGATTGTTTCTTTATTTGTTAGGGAAATGCTTCGCCCCTACAAGTGTCGGCAGAATCACTCGGGAACCGGACGCTGTACCAGTTCCCAGTTTCTAATTCCCAATTAATCCATGTCACTAGCTTAATAATCCGTGGCACCAGCCATAGTTCCTGACTTCGTGGCACATTCCGATCTATCAGAGTGATGATAATTAAAAAATCGCTCAGTTTAGAATAGAGAAAAATAAGAATCCGGCATTCGTAATATTCGCAAATACCTGCCTTTTTATTCAAAAAAAAGTCGTTTTGAGTTGATCGAGGAAGATAATTTTAGAACGATTTTATATTTTGCCACTGAAAACGAAAAACAAGCTACCACGGAAGCTACCATGGAAGTTTCCATGCAAGTTCAAAAATTAATTTTTACTTGTAATGGTGAAAATACAAAAAAGGAATTAATGGAAAAATTAAAGTTGAAAAATCAAGAATATTTTCGTCTCGAATATTTACAACCTGCTTTGAAGGACAGATTAATTGAAATGAAATTTCCGGAAAGGCCAAATCATCCTAAACAAAAATATCGCTTAACCGAAAAAGGGTTGTTATTAAAAACATCGTTAGAAAATAAAAGATAAAAACAATTCTAAAAAACCAGAACTCATCGATTAAAAAAATCAATAATTATTCTCTGCAAATTCAGTTACAATGGCAAATACCGGTTTATCCCATTTGCGCAAGAATAAATCCCCCTCAGCCAGTAACTTTTGCTCATCCACCTGAAAATTATTGTAAAGCAATTTGTAGGCCCAATAATTTTTCAACACATGGCGTACATAAGTTCGGGTTTGGCTAAATTCAATGTTCTCAACCAAAAAATCATCCTGTTCCGAAAACGGAATCTTATTCCAACGATCCACACGATGCGGACCGGCATTGTAAGCGCTAAGCATGCGCAGCTTGTCGCCCTGATAGCGCCGTTGCAACTGTTTTAGATAGAGCGTTCCCAAATGAATATTAACTTCCGGATCGAACAATTTCTGCAAAGTAAAATGACGAAGCCGCGCCAAACGGGCCATATCCCGTGCGGTGGCCGGAATGAGTTGCATTAAACCGTAGGCATTGGCGTACGAATGGGCATTCTTATTAAAAGCGCTTTCCTGCTTGATCAACCCAAGCACCAATTCCTTTTCCAAACCGTAACGTCGACAATAGTGCGTCACAATACCGTCGTAATAAAACGGAAAGCGTTCCTTCAAAATAAAAAATTTTTCGCTATATGATAAATTCCGATAAAAACGTTTGTTAATTTGATCGTAGGTATGGTAAGCCCGACCAAACAACTTCAGGCGTTTGTAAGCTTCGGCCACGGCAATCCATTCCTGTAAATTTTTAGGGTCGATTTTAATCGTTGCCAGTTCCAGGCGCGCATATTCGGCTCCCAACAAATCATTCAACAGAAAAACCCGCTCAAATTCGGAAAGATGCCTTTGAAACCCTTTGCCATAGTAGTGCAGCGGATTGCGGACGTTTTTCAATTCTTGCACTAGTTCCAAGGTGGAATCCAAATAAGATTTCTCTAATAAATAACTTTTTAACGTGTAATAATCGTCCCACATTTCCTGCCCGAGATCGCGGCGCAAACGATGAGCGGTTAGCGTATCACCGATCATTTCGCGGCAAAGCGAAGCCCAGTACTGCGCTCTGTTTTTCCACGTATCTTTGAGACGGCTAAAACGGATGCGATTAAAAACCAGTTCCGCGGCTTGATAATGACCCAGGCGAAACAGGGTAAATCCCTGTCTGAAATAAGCCTCTTTTCCGAGACTATTGCGCGGCCATTGGCTATGCAATCGGCGATACAGTTCCAGAGCTTTGCTTAATTTTCCGTGCATTTCGTAGGATAAGGCGCTTTTCCAAACCACTTCCGGCGCCATGGAATTGTTCGGGAATTGTTTGGCAAATTCCAAATAAGTTTGAATGCCCTGACGTTCGTGTCCGATAGCCAGTTGCGTGCGTGCTTTGTACAGCAAACATTTGGCCCGCAATTTCCGATCTTTTATTGTTCGATACAATCGATCAAATCCGTATAGGGCCGTGCGATAGCGTCCTTGCGAATAGTAATTCACCAGCAATAAAAACCGCGCCTTGTCAAGCTTTGTGCTGTCAATTTTGTCCCGAATCCACTGCTCCAATTTAACGCGGGATTCTTCCAAACGACGATTGGCACGCAGCACCGAGTAAATCTTCAAAAAATTTTCTTTGTACCAATCCGGATGCCGTTGCTCCAACCAATCCGTCAGTTGCTCCGTTGCTCGATATGAAGGATATCGCTTGATTATTTTTAGAAACTCTTCCATTGCCTGTTTTGTTTTGCCGGACTGATACAGGCATTGAGCCGCTGCAATTTTGAATTGAACTTTTTTAACTGCACTTAATTTCAAGCGGGCGGCTTTCTGAAAATAAATACGGGCGTTTTTAAAATCTTTTTGTTTCCAATAAGATTGCGCTAGCGGAATCAGCAGCGAATCCGCTAACGAAGATTTGGGATATGCTCGTAAAAACTGTAAACTTGAAGAACGCGCCTGAAGGGTATCGTATTGCCAAAGACTTTTAATTCGGAAAAAACGGCTGTAAGGAAGCAAATATTTTTCTTGAACCAACTGATCAAAAAGTTCGGCCGCCTGTTTGAACTCGCCGTTGTGGAAAGAAGCATACGCAAACTTAAATTTTAACTCCGGCGATATTTTCATATTTACCTGTTGCAAAAAGACCTGCACGGAATCATGGAATGCTTGAAAATCTTTCTGATAGTACAGGGTTTCCATCTTGGATAAAACAAGTTGGCGTTCGGAGATATTACTCCACGAGGAATTAAACAAAGCGGTGGCATCGAAAAAAACCAACGATAATGCAAGTAAGAAGAAAGTGGTTCTCTTTTTCATTGAAAAGCATCCTGCTTTTTGAATTTCCCTGCACGAAATTCGATTAAGAAAAAATCTTTCGCAATTAAATCCATATTTTAATGATCGATCGCAGAAGACCCGAGTTTAAAATAAAGCCATCGAATGGCTATTATTGTGATCCAAACAACGCTTCTTTCGGCTTTTTGGAATTAGGAACCAGGAACTGGGATTATCGTTATTCGTGTATGCGATATTCGTTATTCGGAAACCATGATTTGTGTAATGAGTGGTCTATCCATCCCTTAATACGATTCCGTTTGCGATTAGGAACTGGAAACTTGCCGGAATGAAGCAGAAGTTCCCAAACCCCAACCACCATTTAACGAATAATAATTCCCATTCCCCCATTCAACAATTTAACAATTCAACCTTCCTACGCTTAGTGAATATACGCTTAACGGATAACGAATAACGCTTTTCCCTTACCCTTTAACTTTCCTCCCCCGTCAAAACGGCCATTCGTTTTCACTTTTCAAAATGCGATCCAAACCGAAGTGCTCAAGCATTTGCTTGATTTGTTTTTTGCTATGGCGCCGCAAGTGCATCTGCGGACGGTTGGCCAATTCGCTTGCCAAAATGGAGATGACGGCCGCGCTTTGCGCCAGATAATCCGGACGCACCTTGTCAAATGTATCGCCGAAACTGTGGTAATAATTAACCTGATCCTTATCCAGGTGCGCATTGGTGGTAATCACGGGAATGCCCTGGAGCATAAAAGGTGCATGATCGCTGTTCGTCCATGGTTTGTTGGTCACGGCCTGCGTCAAATTAAATCCCGTCAGTTTGGGCACCAATTCTTTGAACAAAGGAACAAACTCATCAAAGCCCATGGCATCAAAGCCCGTTACGCGCCCGGTCATGTCCATGTTAATCATGGCCAAAATCGATTCATTCTGATGCCGGGCCACGTATTTTTTGGAACCCCACAGCCCTAATTCTTCGCCGTTAAACCAGACAAATTCCAACGTGTAATAATTATTCGGGTGGTAGCGGGCGATTAACCGCGCGACGTCAAATAAAATCGCCGTACCCAAACCGTTATCAATGCTGCCCTGCCCCAAATCCCAACTGTCAAAATGGGCGCCTAATACAATTTTATCTTTTACTTTTCCCGGAAGGGTGAGTACAATGTTCGAAGTTTTAACAGGCTTGCAATAAGAACGCACCGTCATTTGCACGACTACCTTCTGTCCGGAAGTGACCAGCCGTTTTAGCCAAAGGCCCTCTTCTTTGGTAATGCTGAAAGCGGGAATCGGCGCCGGATCGCCCTGAAAGCTCGAAGTACCGGCCAAACACAAACCGCCGATTTTACGATTGATGAACAAAACCGCTTTGGCGCCTTTGTCAGCGGCAAAGCGAATAACTTGCGCACGTAACGGTCGCTGGCCTTTTTCAGGACGTTCGTAGCCGATTAAAACGATTTTATTTTTAATGTTCAGAGAATCGAGAATTTTTTTCTGCCCGCTAAAGCCGAATACAACTTGCGCCTGAAAACCAGGCGTTTTTTGCACATAGCCCAAAGCCACGGCGCGCAATTTACGCTCGGTGGGTTCCAACATGCGCACATCATCATCACCGCGCACCCAGCCGGGTATTTCAAAATACTCTCTTTTGGCATTTAGTCCCAGGGCTTTAAGTTCCCCGATTAAAATATCCTGCGCTTTTTCATTTTGTACCGTGCCGGTCAGACGGCCGCCGGCCCGATCGCAAATTTTTTGCAAAACCGGATAGGCATGATTTTCGGTAAAAGCCGAACCGATCATCAAATTCCAATAATCGGGAATGCGGTCACCGGCAAAAGCAAAAGCCAGCCCGACAAAAACAATCAATGCGATACGCTGCAATTTCATGATTCCGTTTCCTCGGTTTCGTCTTCTTCCACCCAAAGACTGCTTTTTTGCCAATCTTTGGATTCTTCCTGGGCATTTTTCAACAAGTCTCGTCCCCGAAAATCCTGAAAACGATAAATGGCATGGCGTAGGACGATAATGCGTAAATCATCACGAAACTTGAGAAAAATCTCATAGCGCGTAAAATCGTCAATGAAACCGCGCAGTACTTCGCCTTCGAGCAAGGTAATCACCACTGCCTGGCGTTCCATCATCAGTGGGTAGAGCGTTTTATTCTTGATATGATAACGTTCTGGAATATGCCGGATCGGCTCCAGATTCATAGCCTTTACATCGGGATTAACATCAATCAAAGGTTTGACGGCTTTTTCCAATTTGGCAGGATAATAAAATTTAATGTGCAGTTTGGGATAGCGTACGATTTGCCCTTCTCTGTCTCTCAAATCCAGATCAAAAGTCATGCTTTTCTTTATTTTGCGGGTCAATTCCTGATGACCGGCAAGATGAAAATGAAGCAACGCACGTTGTAGTTTAAATTCTTTAAAAACATCGCGATCGTAGTTTTGCTTCAGGTACTCATTAAGCCCTTTCAAATAGCCCATATTTCCATTCCTTCCCAAGTTTGATACCGGGTTTAAAATAATAAAAAAACGGCAGGAAAAAAATACAAAAAATCGTGGAAATAAATAAAAATTGAAAAAGAAATAAATGATGGATGATTAGTCGGAACTATCCGTTTCAGAAGATTCTTTTTGAGTCTCTTCTTCCATTTGTTGCGGTTGGGTATTTTCGTACTGTAAATTCTCAAGGCATTGCTTGCTGATCAGGCCCCAGCTTAGCGTCAACGAGTCCTCGGGATTGAAGAACATGACATTCGATAACTTTGAAGCTAAATCTTCCCGCATAACAATTTTATCCTTCAATTCCGGATCGTCCTGTGCCAGAAAAAACAACGGGGTTTGATAACGTTGATGATAAGTCTGCCATAAGCTCTCATGAATAGCATCCAATTGGGAAATAAACAATAAAGAGAAAGGAATAAAAGGAATGATTCGATCGGCTAAATTGTATTCCTTTTTAGATAAAGTATCAATTAAATATACCAAAAGTTCAAGATCTTCGTTCAGCTCTACGGTAAAATGTTTCAGGTGCGGCGGAAACAAAGTCTCCGAAATATTCAATTGCGGCCAGTAATCCAAAATCAACGACCAGTCACGAATGATAATTGCTATTTCCAGGACATTTCGTTTCAAAACATGTCCTCCAACCTGTTTTGAATTTCTTGCAAAATATCTTTGCGGGCAAAGCGGTATTCCAAAACCGATGAAGCGACCTTATCCTCACTTTCACGTTCGGGTTCTTCGGAAATATTTTCGATTTCTTTTTTGCCGAATAATTTTTGCATCAAACGTTTAATACCCGAGGCATTTTCCTGCTCTTCTATCTGTTCCTTGATTTGCAGATATTGCTCTTCCGGTAAAATGAATTGTTGATCGGCCCAGTTTTTTAATTTTTTAAGAATAAAATTAATATCACCCTCATAACTCTCGGCCAGCATCGTAATGGATTTACCTTTGCGCATTTCCCGCAAAATCTTACGTTCATTGGGGCCGAATTCTTCGTAATTTAGCTCGGGATGAGGATAGTAAAGGGTATTCGGATTTGTAATTGTGGATAATAATCGTTGTGTTTCTTTTTTATAATCGCTGCATTCTTTAAAGATTTGCTCGTTGGTCAACATGATCATACGCTTGGAGACAAATTGATCTTCTTTAAAAAAGGCAAAACCATGTTCCCAAGAGGCCATTATCAAAACGGCTGTTAGCGGATCCATTTGATGATAAACGGCATTTACGATTTGACCGTTCTTGAATTCAATCCGCCCCTTACGTTCGGACCAATGCAAATACAGAACGCCGGTACTCGTGGCCTTGGTGAAAGTGCGTAGTAAATCTACTCCGTTAATAAATTCCAATGAGCCCTGAAATGCGTATTTTTCCTGTTCATCGGTCGGGGCAAAAATTTCGTTATAAGATTTTATTAGGAATTCCAACTCTTGGCGATGAACCGGCCAAGGAATAATTTCGCGTACCTTCAATTGCCAGAAAAGCTGGCGTTGATCCTGCTTGGGTTCCGGAGTGGAGCAAACAATGGGAATCTCGATTTGCCGCTCATTTAACAAGGCCAGCGTTTCTTCAACCCATTTAAAAGACTTGCCGATAACCCAGACCACCTGCCATTCGTCAAAATTTTTATGTTCCAAAAAATGTTCACCGCTTTCAAACCAGCGAAAATGCACCGGCAGGCGATTATACTGCGTAATCAGCAAATCAAAATGCGCTTTTTCTTTGGCCAACACCGCGACGGTAATCATGATTCTTCCTCGCTTTCCGCCTTCGTTTCTATTTTGGGAACTTCGATGGGCCGTAAGTTTAAAATCACTTCTAACATTTCCGCCTGACTTTTGGCCGAGTAAGCAAGCCACGGAAATTTCGCCGATATAACATAACGTTGCCGCACTGATTCTATCGTTTGCCCCTCATCAAGGTAACTGACGGCAGCAACAGACGGCAAAGGATATTGCGCCAAAACCTGATTGATCAAATAGCTTAAATATTCCGTTTGTTCGGTTCGCCGCGCATCAATTAAAAAGACAAAGCCATTTACGGTTTCGGTAAGCATGGAAAGCATGCGCAGCAGTTGATGGTTGGCGCGCAACCCGATTAAAATTATCTCCAATTTTTCCGCCAAAAGCAATCGTACAAAATACATATTGCTTTCTAGATAAACTTTTTCGGGCGTTCCGGCCAAAGTGTTCAAATAATGCTTAAGGATCTCTTGCTCTTCGGCAACAACCACAATTTTTGCCTTCTGCCCTTCCTCAAGTTCCAAAACTTCCGCCAATGCATCGATTTTTTGCAGATCTCCGGCAATTTCGCTAATGGCCTGCTGATCCACATTCACGCCTTCGACAAAGATTTCATTTTGCTCGATCATGGTTTCCAAAGGCTCATTAATCCGCAACATGCCGAAATGTTTAAGCTTGCCCAATAAACGCAAGGTCTCGTGATTGGGATAAAAAGGATTTTCCAACACTTCGGCTAATTCACGCGGAATAGAGAGGAACTCTAAAAATTCAGGATCAACGGAAAGGTCATACAAGGGTAAATCACCCAAATTAATAGCCTGTAACACACTAGCTTCTGACTTGAACTCACGCAAGATCGGTTCTATTTCAAGTTTTAGATTTTGCGAATAAATCATTAAACCGGGCAAAGTAAGATAAATGGTCGGTTCGATTTTATCTGTCGGTGCTTCTTTGAAAGTAAAGGCCCCTTCATTCCATAAAGTGATGTGCAAAAACGCATCCAAACCGGTATGATTCAAAACGCGGGCATCGATAATTTGGCCTTCTTTAAAGAATATCTGCCCGATATTTCGGGGCGCCATCACCTTTAAAATACCGCTTTTTCCATTACCCGTAATACCCCAAAGCATTTTTAGAAAATCAACCGTTTGCAATTGGCCTTGAATATCCGCAGCAGATTCCTTGCCGCCTTGATTATACACCTGCATCCACCACTTAATGCTGCGGTAAACTTCTTCGAGAGATGTTCCGTCATCGTAAACGCGCAAAGCGCCTAATTCGTAAAATACAATACGCTTGGTGGCATCACGAGGCACATTAAAAACAACCGTTAAATGGCGTTTTAATGCTTTGAATAGTTGTACGATTGCATTACGGTCTTCGGATACAAGACTTGTATAATCAAGCAATGCAAATTGGGGCTGATTGACATCAATAAGTTCTAAAAAAGATTCAAGCGATCCGGCATCCAAAACAGGGATATTTTCTTCCTGAAAAGATCCGGTAAAATATTCTTTTTGGTGCGGATTTCGATCGAAAATCAGGACTGTCATTTCGGGCATAGCCATCGCCTTTATTAAACCATTGTAAAAACAATTTATCGGTTCGGGCTGTATTTGTCAAGGTTAAATTTATTAAATTTAAGATACTTACCCAAAACATGGTACAAAACGACACCGTAAGCGACCGAGACATTTAACGATTGTTTAATGCCCAGCATGGGAATTTCCACCGCCAAATCGGCCATTTGCACCACTTCTTCGCTTACACCGTCCACTTCGTTGCCAACCACCAGGCACACGGGGAACCGATAATCGGCCTGCAAAAAATTTTGGCTTTGCGTTGTATGTTCAACAACAACAATTTGCACACCTTGCGCTTTTAACTGTTGCAAGATCGGTATCGGGTCTTTGGCGTAACTCCAAGGGACGCTGTCCGTAGCGCCCAAGGCCGTTTTCTCAATTTCCATTCGCGGCGGACGAGCGGTAAATCCCGTTAAATACAAATGTTCGATGCGTACACCGTCACTAGTACGAAAAATGCTACCCACATTGTGCATACTGCGAATATTCTCGGCCACAACAAAAATAGGTAACCGTTTTAATTGTTTCAACTCATCCAAATTGGGCTGCCGCACAAATATTTCATTAAAGCTCAATTTTCTGATTTCATTTTCCGCCATTTCACTTCCTGCTTAAATGGTTCATTCTTTTCGAATCAATTCCACGACCGTTTCAATATGATAGGTTTGCGGAAACATATCCACCGGTTGAACTTTAAGCACCCTAAAACGTTCGTTTAAAATTTTCAAATCCCGCGCCAGCGTTGTGGGATTGCAAGAAACGTAAACCATGCGCTTTGGCCGTAATTGATTAATCAACCGCAACACTTTTTCGTGCATGCCGCTGCGGGGCGGATCGGTTATAATCACCTCCGGTTTGGGTTCAACATCGTGCATGGTTTTAAGCAAGTCGCCTTGCACAAAGCGCACATTTTTTACGCCGTGTTCACGCGCATTTTGTCGGGCATCGGCAACAGCGCTTTCCACCACTTCAAAGCCGATTACCTCTTTGGCTTTTTGCGCCAAAAACAAAGTGATGGTTCCGGTTCCGGCGTACAAATCCCACACAACGGAATGTTCGTCAATTTCTGCGAAATTCAAAGCAACTTCGTACAGACGCTCCGCCTGTTTGGTGTTAGTCTGAAAGAACGAATTGGCCGAAATATTAAAAACAAAATCACCGATTTTATCTTGAATGTAGGCGCGTCCGGCCAAAACGAATTCCTTTTCTCCTACTGCAATTTGAGCCAGACGGGTGTTAATGTTATTAACCACACTCACCACCTGCGGAAAACGTTTTTGCAGTTCTTGGGCCAGCGGTTTCAACAAATTCACATCTTCAAACGCAGTGACAATGTTCACCATAATTTCGCCGTTAAAGGCGCTTTGGCGAATGATCAGGAAGCGCAAAAATCCTTCGTGGCTTCGAATGCCATACGGTGGAATACCCTTTTCCCGAAACCAGTCGGACACAAAGCGCAAAATTTCATTGGCCGTATCCGATTGCAAAAGACAGTGATCGATGTGCAAAATTTTGTCAAAGGTGCCCGGCACATGCAAACCCAAAGCAAAGCCTCTGTCCACCTCCGGCTGATGTAACTCTTCCGGCAAAAGCCAGCGCCGATCTGAAAAAGAAAACTCCATTTTATTGCGGTAAGCAAAAGGTTGAGGCGAAGGCAGCACATCGCGTACCGTCACATCCGGTATTGCGCCGATTCGTGTTAGCGCATCTTCCACAATTTTCTTTTTGAAATGCAATTGATTTTCGTAACTCATATTTTGCCAGGTACAGCCGCCGCACCATTTAAAATATTTGCAGGGCGCTTCGATTCGATAAGGAGAAGGTTGTAAAATTTCCAGCAAATAGGCTTCGGCAAAATCTTTTTTACGCTTGGCAATGCGTGCCTTTACCAACTCTCCGGGCAAAGCGTCTTTCACGAAAATCACATAATTTTCAAGTCGGGCCACCCCTTTGCCGCCAAAAGCCAAATCTTCGATTTTCAGTTCATATTCGCCGCCCCGTTTAACCGGATATTTTTGTTCGCTCATTGCATTTCCCGTACTACTTTTTTTACTGCCAAACCAAGCTTTTCATTATTAAACAAAGCGATTTCATTCTTAGCCGCTTCATTCATAATTGCGGCAAATTTACGAATTTTTCGTAATGTTTCATAAGATATTGTAGGATTGCGCATGGAAAAAATGGTTTTATTGGTTAACAACGGATCCATATCTTCGGGGATCAATCCCGCCTGTACCGCCCGATCAAATTCTACGGTTCCGTGGATGGGTGAAAAAGAAGCAAGACGCACAACGACGCCCAAATTATTGACAAAAATAATACTAGCCACCACCTCTTCCAGGGTTTGTCCTGGCAATCCCATAATAACATAAGCTTCAATATCCCTTGCACGGTACCCGGCTTGCTTTAAATTTTCCACGGCTTGCACCATGGCTTCGTTGCTGACTTTGGAATACATGTCCTGCCAGCGCGATTCATTAGTCGTCTCGTAACTTAAACGAATGGTCTTAAAGTTTGAACGGTACATTAAATCGGCCAATTCCCGATCGATAAAACGAATGAACAGGCCGTTGGGCGTGTGCAAACGAAAGGGCAAACGGCTTTCAATTAAGCCTTGGAGAATCACTTGGATATGTTTTTTCTTGGCAATGAACAAAGCATCGTCGTAAAAAGCAAAATCACGCAGTTTAAAACGATGATAATGGCTGACCATTTCTTCCACCACTTTTTGCGGCTGGCGTTGGGTAAACGGCATGGAAATTTTCTTTTGCGCGCAAAAGGAACAATTGTAGGGACAGCCCCTGGCCGTCATAATAATTAAATAATCGGGGTGGTTTAACAGATCAAACGCCGGATACGGGTAATCATCCAATGTTTTGGGAAGCTGATCCGCGGGAATGTTGAGTGAAAATAAGTCGCTAAGCAGATTCAATGTTTTAATTTCACCGGGGCCTGTAATAATGTAGTCGGGTCGGATAACGCGTTTGGCATGTTCCGGCAACAAAGTGGCATAAATTCCGCCTAAAATAACCGGAACATCGGGCAGATGGGTTCGTACCAGTTCCACGACCCGTTTAACGCCCAAATACCAATAGGTCATAATCGAAGTCACCAAAACCGCATCCGCATCGCTATTCTCTTTTAATTTTTGAATGAATAATTCTTCGGAGATGCCGTAACGGGCAAACTTCCGAGGTACATGTTGCAGGATTTCGGGTTTGGGAATTTCGGTACGCTTAAACGGCCCGATACCGTACTTTTTTACTTTGGGAAAAGGAGGCTCGGCATATTTATCAAGGCAGTCGATCAATGAGACATCAAAGCCAAAACGACGCAGAAAACCGGCTAGGTACAAAAGGCCTAATGGTTTTCCCCACAAATCATAAGCGGTGAAGTCATATATCCAGGGATTGATTAATAATAACTTTTTGGACATAACAAAGGATCGATTAAAAAACAGAGGCTACTGACTCAATACTTCGAATGCACTCCGTAATTTTGTGTCCGAGTGTGCTATTCGTCGGAAAAAGCAAAATCGCCCGAAGCCCGTTACAGGTTGAAATCAAACTAATTGTTCTTCGACTTCGTCATCACGGATTTTTACTTTTTTGCTTTTTCGGCCCCGTTTTTTTGCGCCTTTTTCTTTTTCCGCTTCGGTTAACCGTTCTTCATGTGATTCGTATGTTTGCCCGTCCAATTTGTAACGATTATTCAATTCCACCCAGGCGTCCAATTCCGCTTTGACAAAACGAATGGTTCCCCGTTCGGAATCGAAATACGATGGAATTTCATCGTTAAACGCTTTGCGGGTTAAATCAAAAGGACGATCAAACCCGAGGTAACGCGCCGCGGTGGCAGCATTCCACATATTTTTTTCATCATCCACATAACCCGGAATATGGAAATTCCATTCCGATTTCAAATGATCTTGCAACCATTCCGGATTGGCTTTGTAAATTTTATCCAATTTTTGTCGATATCCCTTGCCTTTTTTGTAGGCGATCATGGCTTTACCGAACAGAGCGTAATAGGAATCGGGAAATTCTTTTTCAATTTCATCATAAATGGCTTCGGCTTTATCCAACTCCCCCAACTTAATGTAGGCAATGGCCAACTGGTGCAAAGCGACATCGCTGTGTTCACTGCGTGCCGACTTTTCAAGATATTCAATAGCCTTTTCATATTTACCCAATTTCATCAACGCTTTGGCCATGTTTTTATTGGCTAGCGGATCGTCCGGTTTAATGGCTAAGGCATTCTTCAAGTCTTCCACCGCGTTAGGATACAAATCTCCGTTCATTTTGTTGACGCCGCGATTCAGATGCACGTAAAACTTAATTTCATCCGGTAGCGGTTCAAATTCAAAATCGTTGTAATAAAAATCCAAACTGCGGGTACTAATAATACGTGAACGACCGTGTGAGCGACGATTCATATTGAATTCTTTTAAAATTTTGGCAAAAAAGAAACCGAGCTTGCGCTTTACTTCAGGTTCATTTACCAAAATAATATTCGTCCCGTTATTGTTAAAAGGCATTTCTTCCTGGTTATTGCCGTTTGAACCGTTTTGATTAGCTTCGTTAATTTTATCTTTTGCCGTATGAAAGACATGATTCAAAAATTCATTCACCATATTGGTTGGCGAACTCAGGCGCATTTCCACGAAGCTGCGCATGTAGCCTGCTTCGCAACATAACGAATAGTTGAAAGTCACACGATTATCCATGTATGACCATTTCTTTAAGTAGGTAGATAATAAATGCAGATTAAAAAAATCCATGACTTCTCCCTTATTAAACCATTAAATATTCTGCCTGTCGTCCCGGTCCCATTCATTAAAATTTATTTTTAACGCAAGGGCGTTATCTTTTACATAAAGCTAAAAAATTGTATTCGCTTTAATAATAGAAAAACGAATCTGCAGGAATTTTGTTAAAGATTAATTTCAAAATCCAAATTCAGGTTCCTGAATTTAGTAATTTCACGCGTATTTGTCAACTTTAGACTATTTTCATTGGATATTTGATAAAACGAACTATCTTTCTTAATGTTCCAAAATTTATTATCGACGAAAAAAATTTACTTTGATCATTATAGCCTAATAATAGACATTATTTGGTCAATTTTTTAATAATTCTTTTTTCCTTGCAGATTGAACTTGCGTTCAGTAATACAATCTTGCTTTATCGGGCAATCAAACTTTTAACCTCATGTAAGAATTCAATCGTTCGAACTTACCGTTAATCCACCGTTTTATTTGCAAAAAGAATACGGTAAGCTAACTATTTAAATTTACCTAAATTCTATTTTTCAACAAAAAATCAATTTTTAATCGATTCCGCACAAATAATATTTTCAGAATTTTTGATATTTTTATTTAATTAAAATGTCGCAAATTAAAATTATTTCAATTTTCTACCAACTCTTCTTTTCTCATAAAAAACAAACAATTAAATCAAAGGCAAATTTTACATATCCTGCCAAACTATTACGAAAGCAAATAACCAATAAAAATATTTTCCTAAATTTGAATCAATTTTCATTCAAAATTTAACAATCGTTTATTTCCGCAAAATTTTTTGCGGACGTATCGGCCACTAACCGTATTTTCCCATGAGTATCATCAGTCAAATCGCTGACGGATTAAATTAGAATACGGCAAAAAAGAATCAACGATCTCTATTGAAATAATCCGTTTTAAAGCCTAAATTCTTTTATTAGCCAAAATAGTCCGAGGAAATTATGTTTAAAAAAATTCTGATTGCCAATCGCGGTGAAATTGCTCTGCGTATTATTCGAACCTGTAAAGATATGGGCATTCAAAGCATTGCCGTATTCTCCGATATCGATCGCAAGAGCCCGCATGTACAGTTTGCAGATGAGGCTTACGCTCTTGGCGGGGTCACTTCCGCCGAAAGTTATTTAAACGGAGACAAAATCATTCAAATTGCCAAAGAGCACGGTGCCGAGGCCATTCATCCTGGTTACGGTTTTCTTTCGGAGAATGCTGATTTTGCCCGTAAAGTACAACAAGCCGGACTTGTTTTTATCGGGCCGCCGCCGGAGGCTATTGAACTAATGGGCAGCAAAACGGCTGCCCGTACACTGATGCAGGCGCACGGGGTACCCACCGTACCCGGTACCAAGGAAGCAATTCGTTCCGAAAAAGAAGCTTTAGCCATCGCCAATGAAATCGGTTTCCCGATTTTAATCAAAGCTTCAGCCGGTGGCGGCGGCAAGGGGATGCGTTTGGTACAGTCGGCAGACGAATTGCCGTCCGCACTTCAAAGCGCTGCCCGGGAAGCTAAATCGGCATTTGGTGATGACTCGGTGTATATCGAAAAATATTTGGAAGAACCGCGCCATATCGAATTCCAAATTTTAGCAGATGACCATGGTAATGTCATTCATTTGGGAGAACGCGAATGTTCCATCCAACGCCGACATCAAAAAATCATTGAGGAAGCACCATCCGTTGTACTGGATGAAGAGCTGCGTCACGCCATGGGACAGGCGGCCATTCAGGCGGCAAAGGCATGCAACTACCGAAATGCGGGCACCATTGAATTCATGCTGGACAAACACCGCCATTTTTACTTTTTGGAAATGAATACACGTCTGCAAGTGGAACATCCGGTTACGGAAATGGTTACGGGCATGGATTTGGTTCGCGAACAGATTTTGATCGCCAGCGGTGAACCGATGACACGACAAACTTCGGCTGAAAATTTTTGGGGGCATGCCATTGAATGCCGTCTTTACGCAGAAGATGCGGAAAATAATTTCACTCCTTCACCAGGCACTATTCGATTCCTAAAACCCGCCGACGGGCCTGGCATTCGGGAAGACAGCGGCGTATTCCAGGGGAATGAAATTTCGCTTTACTACGATCCCATGATTTCCAAATTAATCGCCTGGGGGCAAAATCGGGAACAGGCCATCCAACGCATGGTTCGCGCTTTGAGTGAATACCAGTTGAGCGGCATTAAAACAAATCTGGCTTTTTTAAAACGGATTTTGCAACATCCCGATTTTGTTAATGGCCGCCTGACGACTACATTTATTGATGCGCATAAAGACGACCTGTTCAAAAACGACATTGATAAGCATGAGGCCATGGGGGTTTTAGCCTTACTAACCCATTTGGCGCAACAAAATAAAAGCGGAATTTCCGAAAGCAACAATCACAAAGAAGTTGCTTCAAACTGGAAAATTATCGGACGCATGAAACAGATGAGGGGCTGATGAAATATTTTGTTAAAATTCAGGACAAAGAATTAACATTCGAATATTCCGAAAAAGACGGCAAATTGAGCAACCAAAATAACCGTCCGCTGGACTATGATTTGCAGGCATTGGGAAACGGTTGTTATTCACTGATCTTAAACGGGAAAAGCTATTTGGCGCATGTGCAGCAAAATGACGGGCACTACGACGTTATTTTGGAGAATCAACTAATTCCGGTTACCATCGAAGATGAACAGAGCCTTTTGTTAAAACAACTTACCAAGCACCATGCTCAGGAGGCCACGGAAAAGATCATCAAGGCGCCTATCCCGGGTTTGGTAACACAGGTTTTGGTCAAAGAAGGCGATACGGTTGACAAAGATACAACCCTTCTGACTTTGGAAGCCATGAAAATGGAGAATGTTATTAAGGCGCCTTGTTCTTGTATGGTTGAAAAAGTTTTTGTTAAACCAAGTGATACGGTACAGCAAAATCAACCATTGATCGAATTGAAAGAAACGGAATAGTTAGCTAATACCGCTTATTATTGAATAGGATGCGACCTATCCGGCCAAAATGCAGGCGGCAAGTTTTTCATCAACTTGCAATTTGTTACAAATTTCAAAGCGACTGCTTATTCTAATCCAAATTCTTTTTTAATTTTTCGATTTCTCTGATGGGCAGTTTGGTAACCTTGGCCACAAACTCCACGCTTGAACCTTCTTTTAAAAGCTCAATTGCGGTTTTTATAATGCCTTTTTGAATTCCCTTTTGCATTCCTTTTTGCATTCCTACTCGAATGCCTTCTTGCCTACCAGCTTGAATACCTTTATTTTCCCATTTCTTGCGCATCTCGATTAAAGTTTCCACAATCATGGTATATTCACTCC
>JALWEA010000070.1 GCA_027039465.1 Calditrichia bacterium
AATTTTATCAACGATGAAGAATCGTATCAAATTCGCGCACCCAAAGACAGAAATGAAGAAGAGTACGAACGCCCTGAAATTTTTAAACCCACCTTACAGGAACATCTGACCGACCAATTTCACATGTTAGAACTGAATGCCCAGGAAATGGCCATCGGTGATTATTTAATCTGGAATATTCATGACGACGGCTATTTGGATCCCAATGTTAATCTGGAAAATGTTGCTAAAATGTTTGACACGGATGTGGAAACCGTAGAAAAAATCCTGAAAAAAATCCAGTTTTTGGATCCTACCGGCGTCGGCAGTCGTAATTTGCAAGAATGTTTAATGGTGCAGTTGGAAGATCAGGGTAAGGAAGATACTTTAGCTTACAAAATCATTAAAGATCATTTTGATGATTTTAAAAATAAGCGCTATGACAAAATTATGGACGCTCTGCAGATCGACAAAGAGCAGCTTCAAGAGGCCATCGATTTGATTCTGCATTTAAATCCGAAACCGGGAGAAGGCTCCTTCGATTCGCGCAGCAATTATGTGGTACCCGATTTCATCGTGGAAAAAGTGGATGATAAGTTGGTCGTCAGTCTCAACGACTGGAACATTCCGCCGTTGCGCATCAGCAATCTCTATAAAAAAATGCTGCTCAATCGCAAAAAGTACGATAAAGAAACCCGCAAATACATTCGTAAAAAAGTCGAGTCGGCCCGTTGGTTCATTACCTCCATTTATCAGCGTAAAATAACCATGCTCAAAGTCATGGAGGCGATTGTGGAAAAACAGCGCGAGTTCTTCGAAAAAGGGCCGGAATACATTAGACCGCTGACCATGCGTGAGATTGCGGAAATGATCGGTATGGATATTTCCACGGTGAGCCGCGTTGTCAACGGAAAGTACGTGCAAACCGATTATGGCGTTTTCGAATTAAAATATTTCTTTAATGAAAAAATCGAAAATGAAGACGGCGAAGAAATTTCCACACGCAAAATCAAAAACCGAATTAAAGAAATCATTGAGAACGAAGACCCGCACAAGCCGTTGAGCGATGAGAAAATCGCCCAAA
The DNA here is from genome assembly GCA_027039465.1 of Calditrichia bacterium. Taxonomy (GTDB): domain Bacteria; phylum Calditrichota; class Calditrichia; order Calditrichales; family Calditrichaceae; genus Caldithrix. Next base: position 1,064 of record JALWEA010000070.1, read on the forward strand.
TGCTCAAGAAAGAAGGCTTCCCGATTGCCCGACGTACCGTGGCTAAGTATCGTGAACAGATGGAGATACCGGTGGCGCGGTTGCGCAAGGGACTTTGAGTTGGGAACCGGTAACTGGGAACTAGGAATTGGGAACTGGTAACTGGTAACTGGAAATTGGCAACCGGGGATTGGTTAAATGGGAAAAACGTTATTCGTGTATTCGTTAAGCGTGAATCATTGTTTGTGAATTCGGCGGTGCGCGTCCCTGCGGGTTCGGCGGAGTTGCGCGGTAAAGGGACGTGAAAAATAGGGTTGGAAGCGGGAAATAAGCGAATCCGATTAAAAAATGGACGTTCAACAGGACGGGAGATACACCTCCTGTTTTTTATTTTGAGTTTTGCCGTTTGAAACAAAATAAGATTTCAACCGTTTGATTGATCATTTACATTAACGTTGTAATGGGATTTGGATTAAGAAGAAAATCAAATTCTACCGATTTTGCGAAGGAAAGGAAATAAAGGACAATGGAACATCATGATGCGATGAAAATTTACGCAACGACGATTTTGGGTATTCGTCATAAGGGACAGGTGGCTTTAGCCGGTGACGGGCAGGTAACGCTTGGCAATACGGTCATGAAGCATTCGGCCAAAAAAATACGTCGTTTGTACAATGAAAAAATTTTAGCGGGATTTGCAGGCGCGGCCGCCGATGCATTTACGCTTTTTGAACGTTTTGAGCAAAAGTTAGAGCAGTATTCGGGAAACTTACCAAGAGCGGCCGTGGAGCTGGCCAAAGATTGGCGTTCGGATAAATATCTGCGTCGTTTGGAAGCCTTGTTGGTGGTCATGGATAAGGAAAATATTTTTATCATTTCGGGCACGGGCGATATTATCGAACCGGATGACAATATTGCCGCGATCGGTTCGGGCGGACCGTATGCTTTGGCGGCGGCGCGCAGTTTGGTTAAATATTCGGACCTTTCTGCCGAAGAAATAGCCCGCGAGGCGCTGAAAGTGGCTTCGGATATTTGCATTTATACGAACGACAATATTCGCGTGGAGGTACTGTAATGGACAAGCGATTGAAGAAACAGATAGAAGAAGAAATCGATAGAAAAATGGCGGAATTAACGCCGCAGCAAATCGTCAAAGAATTGGACAAATACATCATCGGGCAAGATCGCGCCAAAAAAATGGTGGCCATTGCTTTGCGCAACCGTTGGCGCAGGCAACAGGTGCGACCCGAATTGCGCGAAGAAATTATGCCCAACAACATTATTTTAATCGGGCCGACCGGCGTGGGTAAAACCGAAATCAGTCGACGCCTGGCCAAACTTTCCAGCGCACCCTTTGTAAAAGTGGAAGCTTCAAAATTCACGGAAGTGGGTTATGTGGGGCGCGATGTGGAATCGATTATTCGCGACCTGGTTGAAATCGGGGTGCAGATGGTGCGTGAAGAGAAAACCAAAGAGGTGGAAGGCAAGGCGCATGATCATGCCATTGAACGGATTTTGGATATTTTGTTGCCTCCCATTTCATCGACGCCCAAACCGGTCGGGGAAATGGATGAAAGCGATGAGTTGGAATTGCGGCACCAACGCACGCGCGAGAAACTGCGCCAACAACTCTTATCCGGACAGTTGGACGATCGTCTGGTAGAAATAGATGCGCCTGCGGATACAACTCCAATGATGCAAATTTTTTCACCCATGGGTATCGAAGAAATGGGTTTGAATATTCAGGATCTGTTCGGCGGTTTGATGCCCAAAAAGACCAAAAAACGTCGTACAACGGTTTCGGAAGCGATTAAAATTCTCACACAACAAGAAGCGCAAAAGTTAATTGACATGGATGAAGTGGTGCGCATCGCCATTCATCGGGTGGAAAATTCAGGCATTGTCTTTTTGGATGAGATCGACAAGATTGCCGGACCGTCCAGCGGCAAATCAGGGCCGGATGTTTCCCGCGAGGGTGTGCAGCGCGATTTGTTACCGGTGGTGGAAGGTACCTCGGTACTGACCAAATACGGCATGGTCAAAACCGATCACATTTTGTTCATTGCTGCCGGAGCGTTCCATGTGAGCAAACCTTCGGATTTGATTCCTGAGTTGCAGGGACGCTTTCCGATTCGTGTGGAATTGAATAGTTTAAGTGAAGACGATTTCGTGCGTATTTTGACCGAACCGCGCAATGCGTTGATCACGCAGTACCAGGCCATGCTGGAAACCGAAGGCGTTCATTTGGATTTTACGGAAGACGCCATTCGGGAAATTGCCCGCATTGCCACCACGGTAAATTCGAGAACAGAAAATATCGGAGCACGTCGATTGCACACTATCATGTCCACGCTTTTGGAAGAAATTCTGTTTGAAATTCCCGAAAAGAAGATGGATAAGATTGTGATCGACAAGAAGATGGTTACCGAAACGTTGAAATCCATTGTCAATGACGAAGATTTGAGCCGTTATATTTTGTAATTAGCCAATTGGAATAAAGGCGGGGCATTGCTCCGCTTTTTTTGTATCCTCCGATAGGCAATTTTAAGTTTAACAAACAAAGGGAAGCGAATGGGGAAACCGAGTTTCGAAGAATTTCGCTTTGTATATCAAAAGTTGGTACGTTTTGTTACGGAGCAAACATCAACGCATGCATGGCAACAAGAGCGAGACTTCTCCGGCGAAGATCTTACTTTTGGCGAAAAGATTCTAACCCTGATCTGCGCTTTTAATCGTAGCTTATTCGGTCCGACACATCCTCAATATGAGCAAGCCAAAACGTATTTACAGAAACATCATGAACCTGAGTTCGTTGAAAATTTGGCTCGGTTTTTACGTCGCGGACTGGATGCCATTCAAGAAGAAATTTCCGATGCGTTAACCGATAACCCCGATTTTGTCAGAAGGTTAGATTCTGCCTACCGACAGCTAAAAAATGCAAACGACACTTTAAAACCCGAGTCGCTCACCGAACTTTTCTGGCGGGTTTTCTTTCCGGAAGGAAACGAAATTCTGCAAAATAAAAAATCGGCTGAAGAACAACTACGCAAAAGACGCAAGGTTCGCATTAACGCTGCAGCGAAGCACCCCATTGAAAATCCCGCAAAAGAAATTTTATTTACTTCCAACGTATTGTTAACGGTTCCGCTAAAAGAATGGGATATTGATACATTACCGGTTAACCGACACATTAAACAAGTCTTATTGGAAAACAGACAACAACCGCAGAACTATTGGTACGATCATCCGATTCCCGTTGGTATTGCGCCGGAAAAGAATGAGATTTTGTATGGCTTGCAAGGTTTGAATCGAATGATGGCGTTTGAAAAAGAACGGGGAAATGTAAAGAAAAAGCAAAAATTAACAGTTGTTCTGTCGTGCTCGGTAACGCATTCCTTTTTGCAGCAAATAGCCAAAGAATACGTGCACGAAACCATTCGCGATTTTGGCGGATTTGAACATTTGGATGTTTATTTGTTTACTGAACAAGACGTTTCGGATTGGCTGTCGATTTTCTGGGACGGCCAGGCGAAACAGGCGATTGGCGTGGATGGCCCTTACGGCCGGCATTACAGCTTTTTAAAGGCTATTGCCGCCTGGTGGCAGTTGTTTGTTGATCCCAATAAAAAAGCGACTTTTAAAATCGATCTGGATCAGGTATTTGATGAAGAAAAATTATTAGCTGAAACAGGGCAGTCGGCACTGGAGCATTTTAAAACCACCTTGTGGGGTGCGGACGGAACGGATGCAGACAAACGGCCGATTCATTTGGGTATGATTGCCGGAGCTCTGGTTAACGCAACCGATATTCAAAAATCACTTTTTACACCTGACGTTCCTTATCCCGACGGACCGGAACATGCGGACGAATTTGTCTTTTTCAGTCGCTTGCCGCAGGCGCTTTCTACCGAGGCGGAAATGATGACCCGTTACGATTCACCGGAATTAGACGGTCGGACAGCCTGTTTGCAACGTGTTCACGTAACCGGAGGTACGAACGGTATTTTAATTGAGGCTTTGAGACGTTTTAAACCGTTTACGCCTTCGTTTATCGGACGGGCGGAAGATCAGGCCTATTTGCTTTCGACCATGACGGGTCAAGAGCCTCAATTGGGTTATTTACACAAAGCCGGACTGATTATGCGGCATGATAAAGATCTGTTTGCAGGAGAAGCGATTAAAGCGGCTGAAATCGGTAAAATGATCGGTGATTACGAACGGGTTTTATATTTTTCGGCTTATGCCCGTTTGCTTGGTCAGGGCGATTTCAGAAAAATAAAACACAGGGTAGATC
>JALWEA010000071.1 GCA_027039465.1 Calditrichia bacterium
ATCAACAGCATATCGGGATGTTGTTTCAGGAGCTTCGTTCCAGGATCCGCAGCCAGCGGTGCAATCCAAAGCTTCGCTTTCAAACCGGCTTTATGAATGGCATCCGTAAAAGCGCGCATATCCTTATCACCGCGTGGAAATTTCTTCGGATTCAGGAACCAATCCCCTTCTGCCGTTTGCCAGCCGTCATCCAAAACCACCCATTTGAAACCCAACTTTTTCACTTCCGGCAGCGTATTTAAAATTTCCCGAACCGTAAAATTACGTTCATAGCCCCAGGCACACCACACCGGTTCGTAAGCCGTTTTGGAAACCGGTTGCATGCGCACACCGCGCCGACGCATGATTTCCGAAAAAGAGCGCAGAGTACCGAAAAAATCGCCTTTGTGAACCGCAACAAAAGTCGGCAAGGTGGTTAATGTTTCTCCTGGATTCAAAAGCCTCTGCACCCGCATGCTAATGGCAACCGAAGCGCCACTCGCCGACGAATCGAATCGTACCGGCAAAGAAACCAATTTCGGAACCGTGGCAAGATGACCGACGGCCAGGCCCGCATCCCGACGCCAAATATCCACCACCGGAACACCGCCGCCATAATCCGAGGCATTCATGCCCTGATAGTTTTCGCGGAAATAGCCCCGTTTTACCGGCAACACCCAATCCGGCCGTTCTTCGTAGGAAGCCGCCTGAAACGACCAAAAAGGAATCGAATCTCTACCCGCCCGAATCCGATAGTTTCCGTTGACCCAACGATCGACCTGCAACGGTTTACGGCCTTTATTTTTGTAGGAAACCAAGAAAACAATCATCTGCGGAAAATCATCATAAATTTTCACCTGAATTTCTTTCTCGACAATCGTATCGCCATGGGCATAACGGCCGGAAACCGTCAACTGCTTACCGGAGCCGATAGAGTCCTTAAAAGTCGATTTTTGTTGGTTTAAAAAAGCAAAATTATCAATAGCACGGTTTTTTAAAAACAATTGCTCCGAAGGTTGAAAGCGCGTCATCAGCGGATAACTGCCTTTTAATTTGGCAATGATTTTTGAATGTAGGTTTTGATCATACAGTACCTTTACCTTGGGACTTTCCAAAGTAATTTTCCGCTTAGGCAAAGAACACCCGGCAAAAAAAACAGACAACAAAACAAAAAACGTTAATTTACGCATATAAAATCTCCGAACGGTTAGCAAACGTTAATTGGAAGGCCTTTTCCGCATAGGCAAAATACAATTTGAAACCCTTAAAAAAATACCATGATTTCAGGATTTTCTAAATTTTTAAATGTCTGATGCTGATTTCTGCTTTTCCACTAATCATGGATAAATCCATATTCGTCACCAGCTTACCTCCCCCTCTCTTCGAGAGAAGGGAGGGGGAAAAAGGAGGTGAGTTAAACATCACAAATTAATTTTTCAAAGATTTCAATTTATCTAAAAATCCCGTTTAAATCTACAGCCCATTCCCATCAATAAATAATCACCAATTTCCCGACCTTCGTACCAATACCGCTTTTAATATGATAAAAATACAATCCCGGTGCTACTTCCTGCCCTTGCTGCGAAAGTAAATCCCACGACTCGCTGCTCTGCCCGTTCACATGGTTGAGCGTGCGAACCAATTCTCCTGCGGAATTGTAAATCCGAATTTCACACTGAGCCGGAAGTCCCGTAAAATCAAGGCGTCGTTCGCCTAACTTCGATTCCCACGCCGCCGAGGCAATGTACGGGTTCGGCACCACCTGTACGCTATCCAGCGAATGCTTTGCCAACGGTGCATGAGGTACCACTTCAACCGTATTATCATTGGGAATAGACGGATCCGTCGCAATGGAATTCTCAATGGGCGGTTTGGCCTTACCGCCTTTGGTATAGGAAGTAACCGCATATCGGTAATGATAACCGTTGTTCACCTGATGATCCACAAAATAATTGACCGTATCTCCGTTAATAACCTTGCGCAACGGTTCCAATCCCGTATCAAACCCCAAGTTAAAGCCTGGCACCAAAGGATTCACTCCGGTAATACCGTCTTCCAAATCATACATGGCCAACGGTTTGAAAGCAATCACATCCCCGTAAATATCCTTAATAGGCTGTCCCCAGGTAACTCCGCCGTCCACGGATTTGTAAATGCGGTAACCTTCGAACATGCTGTCCTGCTCCGCGCCGCGATCCCAAATTAATTCCACTTGCTGATCTCCGGCAATGGCCGTTACTTTTGGTGTCGGAGGCGGTGCAATCACATGCCAATGATCTTTGTACAATTGAATGACCTGATCCACGTTTTTGAACAAATCCAGCTTTGACGTTCCGAATACCGTAGCGATAATCATGGTATCCATTTCGCCAGGTTCCAATGTAAACGGCCCGGAAGACATGATTTGAGTGGGCTCCGTGTTGTCTTCAAAATACGGCTTACCGTCAAACGTATCGTCAATACCGTCGCCGTCCGTATCCCGAGGGTCATCGGCATTAACCAAATTGTAACGGTAGAATTCAACCTTGCGCGCCCCGTTGCCGATGTTCGTCGTTTGGGCATTCCAGTTGGAAACCGCATCGTAACCCGTAATCCCCAATTCCTTGCCGTCATCGCCTTTGGGCGTCTTCAAAACGACCGTACCGGCCCAGGCAATCTGGCTGGCATTCAAAGTTCCGCCGGTGGGCGATGTTTCAACGCCGTCAATATCCCAGCCATAAGCAAACTGCCGATCCCGATCATAATAGCACACGTCCCCGTCATCACCCCACGGATTGGGCGGATTGAACGAGGCAATGAACGAGAAATCACTCCAAACGGCAAAATAGGTGCGGGTGATCGGCGTGTGCCCGATATTGCGGGCAATGAATTCCCAAACGATAAAATCTTCGTAATATTTTCCGGCCCAGGCCATCCCGCGATTGATGGTTTGAATGGTCAGCCAGCGTTCCGGCGGCACCTCGGCCAAATGATCGATGGCGTAACAGGCCGAAAAACTTTCCTGATCGGCAATACGTTCGCCGTGAGGGCCGGCGCCTGGCCAACCGGTGGAATCTTTCAACAAAGGAATGGGATCGATGCCCGGTTCAACGGTTTTTTTACGATTTTCGTAATCCTGCAAACTTTTGTAGTAATAATTGGGAATGTAATCTGGAAATCCGCCTTGCGGCCAACTACCAGGATCATCACTCATGGCCGCCCGATCCGACCCGTCCACCAATTCTTCGTAGGGATCATAATGCTCCGGATCCCAATAATCGGCCGGGCCTTCCGTCATGCCTGCATCCACACAAGGCAAATTGTCGGGATTATCGCCTCCGCAATCTTCCTGATAGCCTCCCACAATAAATGCCACATCCGTTCCGTAGTTGATGCCCGAACCGGCCGGATATTCAAAGGCAGGTGGCATGGCGTACAAAGTATTTTGAAAATTCCCGTTACACAACTGGTTGGCATTGCTGAATTTTGTGCGCACTTTATTGATATCAAAAATATTCCAGCGAATATATTCCCGTTGTGCAAACAAAAACATCGGGACAAGCAAAATTATCCATAAAGCAACAATTTGTTTTTTCATTATTCTTTTTCCTGTTTAACCACTTTACGTTTAATGGTTAGGACGCGTCGCCACATCCCAGGGAGACGTTCCCCTGATGGTAATGCGGCGTAAAATTTTTAAATTTTCGGGATTAATAATCACCACTTGCGAATTATTTGTTCTGACCGCGGCAAATAAAAATTCACCGGTGCGATACATATCCAATCCCTGAAAATTGATATCCTGAATCTGATTGACCAACGATTGCGACGACCAGGCGATTTTACTCAATTCGCCCGTACTGGCGGCCGCGTAAAGATATTCGCCGTGGGTGGCAAAATCGCTGTTATTACCCGATTTTGCTTTGTAGCCCAAATCCAGAACACTTATCACGCTTCCGTCATTCGCGTTAAGAAACGCAACCTTGGTTCCGTTAAACTCGCGCACCGCCACATATTGCCCGTCATCGGAAACAATAACACGTAAACAGCGCGTAAAACCGTCGATTTTAATTGTGGAAGTTAATGTTCGGCTTTGGGTATCGATCATCCAAACTTCATTGCTGCGCGCATTCCCCACAAACAATTTGCTGCCGTCCGGAGTAATGCCCATGCCTTTCGGCGTGTTTGGAATGTCAATCAGTGCCACCGGTTCCAGCGTTGCCAAATCAATCACCGAAATCTGTTTGGAACTCTGATTGACAACATAAGCTTCCTGATCGCTCACTGCGATCTCGGCGCTTTTCTTTACCGCGGAACCGTCCGAATTGGTTTCGATTTTTTTCACCAAACTGTAGTCGTTATCCGGATCGAAAAAGTAAATGGCGCCGGTACTATTGTAATCGCTCATAATCAAATATTTGCCGTCGTTGGTAAAAGCCATTTCCAATTGCCGCCCGAATCCGTTGATATCGCCCACCGTATCCACTTTGAACAATCCGTTTTCATCCACATTCACACGCGCCAAAAAATCGTCCGAACCGTTTGAAATCAGAAAATCGGGCACGCCCCCTTCCGAATAATCACCATCGGTAATAAATTCGGTTTGGGCGACCAGAAGCGTATCCTTGTCAATTCCGTTTCCGTGAATATCTTTAACTCTGGCGCGCAATTCGGTAAAATATTCATGGGCTTTTTGCAGCGGCGCGGATGGCTGAAACAAAATGTCACTGTTTTCGGAAACAAATTCACCTGCCACTTCCGAAGTATGCTGCTCATCTACCCAAAGATGAAAATTTCCCGGAAAGGTATTGGGATCCATCGGTTCGCTGAAACGCATACGAAGCGGTGCATTCCGATCAAAGGCAAACGCACTGTCCACCGGCTGCACAAATTGATTGAATGTGGGACGCACCTGCTCCACAGGGATGGGCACATCCCTGCTGCCGTTGCAAGCCAAGATCCCTAAAAATAATGCAAAAACGGTAAAAATTTTTACGATTTTCATCTTAACACTCCGTCCTTAAAAAGACAAACCAATGGTAAATCGAGTGATGTTATCCAGACGTCCCATATCCGAAAATGAGTAGTCAAAAATCAAACGGCCGACACCTTTTACCTTGTAATTAAAGCCCACGCCTGCGGAAAACGTATCTTCATCATAACCGATCTTGTAACCGCCGCGCAGAAAGAACATGGACTTAATGGCATATTCAAATCCCAGATTACCTCTGGCCTTAAAATCGCGCGGATCGTTTACATCTGCCGCAATAGTCAAACGGTGAAAACTACTCTTCAGCACATCGGCGGCCAAACCGACCCGAAAGGTTAAAGGCAAGGGCCATGAATAAGTTTT
>JALWEA010000072.1 GCA_027039465.1 Calditrichia bacterium
AATATTGTTTTTTATAAAATACGGTATTATATTAAAATCGTATTTCGTAAAAAACGATATGGGGTATTTTATGGAAAAATTACGGTTCTATTTCCAATGGTGGCAAGAATATGAGTTGCCGAAATTTATTAATCGAACGCTTCCGCTCAATTTGTTTGATTTGCGTTTGATTCCCGCTTTAATAGGCCCGAGACGAAGCGGAAAGAGTACCATCTTCTTCCAAATGATAAAGGAACTTATGGCCAAAATTCCCAGACAAAATATTCTGTACATCAATTTTGAAGATGACCGTTTACTGCCGTTAGACGGAAGCGAACTTTCCCAACTACTGGATATTTATCGACAGAGCTATCAACCGAATAAGAATCATAAAATTTACTTATTTCTCGACGAAGTCCAAAACGTTCCCCGCTGGGAACATGCAGTCCGGCGTATTTACGAAACCGAAGCTTCCGTTCAAATCTTCATTACCGGTTCCAACTCTAAAATGTTGGGGTCTGATCTGGCAACAGCCTTAAGAGGGCGAACGCTCTCCATTAAAATTTTCCCACTGGATTTTAAAGAATTTTTAACATTCAAAAGCACCTCCCTTCCCGATCTTTCCAAGTTGGAATATTCTCCTCAAAGAAATGAACTTTTGTTTTTGTTTGATGAATATCTTAGTTTCGGAGGCTTTCCAGAAGTCGTTTTAAGCAATGACAATGATATTAAGGAACTAATTTTAAAGGAATATATTCATACGATCTTCTTTGCGGATATCATCCAACGTTATGGAATTCGCAATGTAAAATTAATGGATTCGTATCTTAAAATTTTGATTCGTCAAATGGCATCTTTGTTCAGTTTTGGCAAAATTTCATCAAGTTTGAAATCCATTGGTTTTAAAGCAGCTAAATCAACATTGGTTGAGTATTTCGGATTTATTGAAAGTGCATTTTTAGGCAAAGGAATTCCTATTTACTCTTATTCCATAAAAGATCAAATGCAATACCCCAGAAAGTTTTATTTATTAGACAACGGCCTTTACCGTGCTGTTTCTTTCTTAAAATCGGAAGATCGAGGACGATTATTGGAAAATCTTGTATTTGTTCATTTACTTCGTAAATATGAAGACATTTATTATTGGAAAAGCACCAATGGCTTCGAAGTGGATTTTGTGATTCCCGAAAATTTTTCCGCAAAAGAAAAAATCGGTTTAATTCAAGTATGCTTTGATTTTGAAAACGAGACGGTGAAAAAAAGAGAAATACGTTCCTTGGTTCGTGCTGCGAAAGAATTAAAGCAAACGGAGGCCTTAATCATCACAAGAAATAATTGGGAAACGATTACCTTGGACAATCTTAAAATACATGTTTTACCCTTTATTCAATGGGCGCTTGAATAAATAAGTTATTCCGTCATTTCCCGTTCCTGCAAATATAAGCTCATGCCGCGAATGCTGTTCAGAATAAAATACCGCTCTCGCTCCCGAATGTCTTTTGGCATTTCCGAAAAGAATCGCAAATTCGCATCTTTTTCGAGCAGGACTTCCATTAATTCATTTTCATCGCTTACACCTTCTCGCAATTGCTCGCGCAAGAGAGTTATCCAGAAATCCAATTGATCCAGCGCGCGTGCGAAATAGGTTTCATCACTGTTGCGGAAGCCGTAATGGGCAAAACACAAATTTTTTACGGAAAACGGCAAAAGCTTTTTCAATGAACGACGGTAAATTTCGTAAATGAATTTGGGCGGCGTAGCCGGTCGTATGTATTCATAATTACCAACCGAAATACGTACTCCCGCTGCTTCTCCCAAAAACAGCAATTCGCTGAATTGCAAACTTATGTGATGCGCAGAATGTCCCGGTGTTTCAATAATTTTGATCTCCCCGGTCGGCGTTCCAATATTTTCGGCAAAGAACAAACGCGACTCCGGAACCGGTGCAATCGGGCCGTAAGCCTCCGCTAACTTGCCCAATACTTTAAGCGAACCGGCCCACAATTTTTGCGGATCGATCAAATGGGGAATTCCTTTGGGATGGCAAAGAATCCGTGCTTCCAGAAATTCCGCGGCCACAATTCCGGTTCCACCGGCATGATCAATGTGTATATGGGTTAAAAGAATGTAATCGAGGTGGTTTACTCCGGCCTGCTTTAATTCCTTTAGCAAATGCTCTGCGGTAGAAGCAGGCCCGGGATCGACTAAAAAGGTCAATTCGTCCGTCCGATACAACCAACTGCTGATGAATTTCCGAAAACCCGTTACCGGTAAATCCAGATCGATTAAATAAAGGTTCGGTAAAATGTTGTGCATTATTTCCTTTCTTTTGTCCGGTTCTGCGTTAAACTGCAAACCGCCGCAAAGAATTTCCGAATATTAAAAATTACATTGGCCGTTCTTCCGGATCAACTTCATTTCATCTTAAAAAAACCATTTTCGGCAAATCGGTAGTTCCCTTTCTCAAATGATTTGTTTTTTCGTCGTCCGTATTTAAATTACAGGCGCTGAATTTAAAGAATACTTCATGGAGGTTCAATGAAAAAACTACTGATATCTTTACTGGTCTTAACCGGATTGTTATTCGCTCAAAAACAACCTTTCAGCATTGATGCACTTTACAAAATAAAATCGGTCGGCGATATTCAAATTTCGCCCGACGGCCGAAAAGTTGCTTTTGTTGTGACGTCCTACCAATTGAAAAAAGGAACATCCAATTCCGATATTTATCTGATGGATTCGGATGGGAGTCATTTACGTAAGCTCACACAAAATCCGGCGCATGATTACCACCCGAGATGGTCGCCGGACGGTAAAAAACTTTTGTTTGTTTCCGACCGGAAAGACGGCGCGCAAACCTGGATTTTACCGGTTAATGGGGGCGAGCCTTACCAACTAACCCGTTTTTCCACCGGAACGGGAAGCCCCGAATGGGTGGGCTGGAGCGGCAAGATTATTTTTTCCAGCTCTGTTTTCCCGGAATGCGGTGCCAATTCCGACTGTAATAAGCGCATTAATGACAGCATGAAGGACGGCCCGATTCAAGCGCATTTGGCCGACCATTTGCTGTTTCGTCACTGGACGTTCTACAAAGACGGGCACCGAACCCATTTGATTCTGTTTGATCCCAAAAAGCAAAACTACCGTGACGTAACTCCCGGCGATTACGATTACCCGCCGCTGTGGGGATCCTTTACGGTTTCACCGGACGAACGCTATGTTTGTGTGGAAGCCAAGCTGGATTCCTTCCCGGCTTCTTCCACCAATAATGACTTGTTACTTTTTGATCTGCAAATGCAATCGGCGCCCGAAAATTTAACCAAAGAAAACAAGGCTTTTGACGGCGCTCCGGTTTTTTCTCCAGACGGTCGTTACATTGCCTATCAAACGCAAAAAATCCCGGGATACGAATCGGACAAAAAACGCCTTGCCGTTTATGACCTGAAAACACACACGCACCGAATATTAACCGAAAGCATCGATAACTGGACGGATACCTACCATTGGGGGCCGAAGAGTCGTTTTATTTACTTTCGGGTACACGAACGCGGCCACTTCCCTTTGTATCGTTATGATCTCAAAAAGAATCGTTACAACAAAGTAGCCGACGTAAAAACCATTTACGATTATGCCATCGGAGCCAAAAACAAATGGACTCTTTTGTTGCGCAGCAGCATTAATCAACCAGTTGAAATTGTCCGGGTTAAAACAGCCGGTCGGTTTGACAAAAAGAAAAGTCAGCGTTTGACCTTCTTCAATAAAACAATCGAAGATTCCGTGGATATTCGGCCGCATTTGGAGCTGTGGATTCCCAGTCCGACCGGCGTAAAAATTCACACCTTTGTTGTAACGCCGCACGATTTCGATCCGCATAAAAAGTACCCGCTTATTTTGAATGTGCACGGCGGGCCGCAATATCAATGGGCCGATGCCTTTCGCGGAGACTGGCAGGTCTACCCGGGCGCAGGTTATTTGGTGGCTTTTCCCAATCCTCACGGTTCCACCGGTTACGGTCAGGCATTTACCGGCGAAATTTCCAAAGACTGGAACGGCGAAGTTTTTACGGACATTAAAGCGGTAACGGATTCATTGGCAAAGCTTCCTTTTGTGGATTCCACGCGTATGGGCGCCATGGGTTGGTCGTGGGGCGGCTACGCCATGATGTGGCTGGAAGGACACACGACGCGCTTCAAAGCTTTGGCTTCCATGATGGGCGTTTACGATTTGCCCGCCATGTACGGAGCTACCGAGGAACTGTGGTTTCCGGAATGGGATTTGGGCGGAACGCCGTGGACGAATCCGGCCTATTACCACAAGGCTTCGCCGCACAATTACGTTCCCAATTTTAAAACGCCTTGTTTGGTCATTACCGGCGAGCGTGATTATCGCGTACCTTACACGCAAAGTTTGGAATTCTTTACGGGATTGCAAAAAATGCACGTTCCGTCGCGATTGATTATCTTTAAAAACGACGGCCATTGGCCGGATTACGTAAAATCGATGCCGTTGTATTACAACGCGCATTTGGATTGGTTTCACAAATATTTGGGCGGTAACCCCGCACCTTATGATATGCTAAAAATGATTCGCAATCAGGTATTTGAAAAATAAAATTTAACAAAGAATGGGATCATCTATGAATTACAATAAATTCAACCGGGCCGGTTTGAGTGCGGCTTTCAGTTTTTACGCCAAAGCCTTAACCTATCCTTTTGAAGAAATGCGCCATGAATTGCAACATCAGTTCAGACAGGTTGAGAAAAATATCGTTAATGAATACGATAACACGGTGGCCTCGCGTATTTTGGATGTGCTCAACACCTACCAGGGCGAAGAAATGAAAGATTTGCAAGGCGAATACACGCGCCTGTTTACGCCGCACAAAAAGAAAGAACCGCTTATTTCCCTGCGATTAAGCGATTGGCTAAAGGACCGGCCAACGGATGAATTGGAAGAACAATTATTTGAAGCCGGCATTTCCGTTTACAGTGACGAATATCCGGATTTTATTTCGCACATTCTCGAATATTTTGCTTCTATTTTGCAGTATGAAGATGAACAAACCATTCGGAATTTTTTTGATCGTTATTTAAAAGAACCCGTTCCGGCCCTTTGCCAGGAAATCTACAAAAACACGAATGTAAATTTTTACCGGGAATGCGTCAAAGGACTGCACGATTTGATTCACCTGATGCAAGATGCGTTGGATGCGGAAGACGAAGAATAAAAGACAAAGGAAAAAAGAAAAAGGACAAATGAAAAAGGAAGACGTACTCTGCTGCCAATTAAGTAAAATTGGAATCGCTTTGGACCTTAAT
>JALWEA010000073.1 GCA_027039465.1 Calditrichia bacterium
CTTTGTAAGCCACATAAAGTTCCAACAACGTAAATTCGGGATTATGGAAACGATCCATGCCTTCGTTGCGGAAATCTTTGGCGAACTCGTACACGCGTTCAAAACCGCCCACAATCAATCGTTTCAGGTACAGTTCATTGGCAATACGCAAATAAAGTTTACGATCAAGGGCATTGTGGTGGGTTACGAACGGACGAGCCGTTGCACCGCCGTAAATGGGTTGCAAAATCGGTGTTTCCACTTCCAAAAATTCTCGTTGATCCAAAAATTCACGAATGGCGCGGATGATTTGCGTACGCTTGACAAACACATCTTTTACTTCCGGATTAACGATCAAATCCACGTAGCGCTGGCGATAGCGTAATTCCTTGTCGGCAAATTGATCGTAAACGACCTTCTTGCCGTCTTCTTCCTTTTCCTTAACAATGGGCAAAGGCCGCAACGACTTCGCCAGCAATTGGAATTCTTTGGCAAAAACGGAAATCTCGCCGGTATGTGTTTTGAAAACCTGCCCCTCCACACCGATATGATCACCGATGTCCAACATCTTAAAAATATTAAAACTCTCATCGCCGATTTCGTTTTTACGCAGGTAAATTTGGATGCGGCCTTGTTCATCCTGAATATCACAAAAAGCCGCTTTACCCATCAAACGCACGGACATCATACGCCCGGCAACGGAAACCGTTTGATTCTCCAGCTCTTCAAAATGTTCCTTGATGTACTTGGATTTATGCGTTTGGTTGTATTCATAAGGATACGGATTAATCCCCATTTCTTCGAGCTTCTTCAGCTTTTCGAAGCGAACTTTCATTAATTGGTTAAAATCTTCCAATGTATTTTCTCCTTTGTAATTTCAAATATATTTTTATGGAATTTCTTTTGTGCCCGCCATAAAAGTGAACCTGGTTTTATTTTGAGCTTCCGAACTGCACCAAATATTTTTCGATGAAGGGATATATATCTCCGTCCATCACCTGTTGAATATTGCTGGTTTCGTAATTTGTACGATGGTCTTTTACCATATTGTACGGATGAAAAACATACGAACGGATTTGACTGCCCCAGGCAATATCCCGCTTACTTTCGGAATACTCCTTTACCTTCTCCTGCTGCTCTTTTAATTTTAATTGATAAAGTCGGGCGGCCAAAATTTTTAATGCATTGGCCTTATTTTTATGCTGCGATCGTTCATTCTGGCACTGCACCACAATGCCGGTCGGAATGTGCGTAATCCGAATGGCCGAGTCGGTTTTATTTACGTGCTGCCCGCCGGCGCCGCTGGCCCGATAGGTGTCAATGCGCAAATCGCCCGGATTAATTTCGACATCAATGTTTTCATCGATTTCCGGTAAAACAAACACCGAAGCAAACGAAGTGTGCCGCCGTTTATTGGCATCAAACGGAGAAATACGAACCAATCGATGAACCCCGTTTTCCGCTTTTAAATAGCCGTAAGCAAAATCACCCTTTATTTCGATGGTTACACTCTTTATGCCCGCTTCGTCTCCGGCCTGATAATCCAATATCTCCGTTTCAAATCCCTGCCTTTCGGCAAAACGCAGGTACATACGCATAAGCATGGAAGCCCAATCCTGGCTTTCCGTTCCCCCTGCGCCCGGATGTATAGTTAAAATGGCGTTCTTGGCATCATCTTTACCGCTGAGCATTCTTTTGAATTCAATATCGGCAATCAATTGAGCGGTTTTACCGACTTGATTTTCCAGTTCTTTGGCCAATTCATCGGAATCATCTTCTTCCGACATCTCTAACAGGATTTTAGCATCATCAACTTCCGCCCTGGCTTTTTCCCATGCTTCCACCCAGGCCTTGCGAAGATTGATTTCCTTTAATATTTCCTGCGCTTTGGCCTGATCATTCCAAAAGCCGTCTTCAGCGGTTTTTTGTTCTAACTCCTGAATCTCCTTTTTCTTTGTTTCAATGTCAAAGATAACCTCGTAAATCTTCCAGACGTTTTTCAAAATTAGCGACTTGCTCTTTGAAATCCTTCTCCATAAAATTTCGCTCCGATTTTTTAATCATTAATTTTCAATTTAAAAACAAAGTTAACAGGAATAGCGCAATCATCCAATTCTTTTTTAAGCAACGAATAATATTCCGATTATGATCGGTAAATTGGGCACAAATTTAACAGATTGGGCAATGAGAGGCAAGAAGGTGGGTGCAAAAAAAATCCCGGCCGCAGCCGGGATTGAAAATTCGTTTTATTTTTCTTCCTGAAGTATTTGCTTCAATTGTTCAAGCTCCTGCTCGGCTTGTTCGCGCTCTTTCTTCAGTTTTTCCAATTCTTCCTGGACATCTTTCGTACGATCCTTCTCCTGAACGATTTTTTGGAAGAATTCAACACGTTTTTTGAATTTTTCGCGCTCCAGCTCGGCGCTGGTTAACTTGTGCGTCGTAATAGGCAGAATTTGTAAGTTAACGCCCATGTGTACCCGCCAGGCGCAATAATTCGGTAAATTATATTTTGGATTCGCCCTGTCGGCAACTAAGGTATAATCCGTAGTATTTTCGTCCTTTGATACCCGAATGTCAATACCTAAGTCTGCGGAAAGCCACGGCAAAGCCTTGAAACGAATGCTCGGTGAAACATACGCGTAATTTTCTCGGCTATATACAAAGGGATCCGGCTGATTCAAATAGGCAATTCCCTCAATTTCAAGACGATAATCGAACATGTCGGTCGGGTATGTTAATCCGAGCGCATATTGGAGTTCGGAAGAATTTTTAGTGGCGTCATAATATTTCCCACCGTCATTATAGACCGTGCGGCCGGCTTCCATGTGATTCCAATAGCCTAAATTTAAATGGGCGCTAAAAGAACGATCCGGCAAATACGGATCCAAATAATAGGATAACAGGCCGGTAAAACCCACTTCAACGGCGCCGCTGGCATATTCGACAAACGGGTAATTGTGTTTTTCGCCCGTCGGGATGCGGGTGTTTAACATAAAACCACCGTACATTTTCTTTTCCATGAATCCGAACGAGCCCATTTTTAAACTGACGAAAATATCGCCCGGCAGGTTGTATTCATTGGAATAGTGTGTATCCTGATAAATACGCGGTGAAAGGATCAAATCCAGATGATCCAAAATACCCCAGCTTAAGCTCGTTTGGCCGACAACCAACCAATAGTTCGCGGCATGGAAATTTTGCGGCGGTTGCCCTGAACCGACAAACTGTGTTGCTCGCGTAAAGAAATTCATTTCGGAATATAATGTCACGAACCCCTTGCTTAAAGTTCTTGCACTTTGTGTATGCAACAAACTTTTGCTTCCGATCGGCGGTTGGCTGTAAGCAACAGTAACGATCAACGCCAAAAGGATTAGGCTGACTTTCTTCATTTCAACCTCCCAGAAAAAACTTTATTAGCTTGAATCTTAATGCTCGGCAACTTTTTAAATTTCTTTGGCTCTTTTTTATTTTTCTTCCAAAATTTTCTTTAAATCTTTAATTTCTTTTTCGGCTTCCTTGCGTAATTTACGCAAACTCTCAACTTCGCTTTCAACCGACTTTGTTTTTTCTTTTTCTCTTAAAACCGTTTCAAAGAAATCTTTCTTCTCTTTAATTTTTTCTTTGGTATAAATATCTTCGGCGGTTTGACGTTTGTGCCCTAACTGAAAATTAATGTTAGCGCCTAAATGAATCCGCCACGCCGGATAATTTTTAGGCATATCCACTCGATCCGAAATGTCCGGAATGATCGTTGATGTCCATTGACGAACGGAAGGAGAAACTCTAAAATCCGCCCCTAAATCCAGAGAAAGCCACTCGGTCGGACGATAGCGTACACTAGGACTTAGGAAGGCCCATTCCTCGGCGCTGTAAACAAACTCATCCGGACGCTGCAGATAAAGAATGCCCGATAATTCCATGCGAAAATCGAACAAATCGGTGGGATAAACAGCGGCTAAAGCCATACGCAATTCCGTCGAATTAACCGTTCCAACCAATTCTTCACCTTTGGGATGCAACACGCCATTGGGATCTCTAAAAGCATTTTCATACTTGTAGAGCACGTGGCCTTTTTCATTATGATCCCAAATACCAATGTTATAATGTACACTAAAGGTACGATCGGGAAAGTATGGATCCACATAAAATGAGACGGCGCTTAAAAAACCGAATTCAAAAGCACCGCTGGCAAATTCCGTAAACGGATAATTGTGTTTTTCACCGGTTGGAATGCGAAAACTAGTTAACAACGCCCCGCGAAAAAATCCACTTCCAAAGGCAAAGTCACCTGCCCGAAAGGTAAGATAAAGATCATCCGGCAAATTGTATTCATTGCTGTAATGCGTATCCTGATAGACCCGAATGCCCAAAGAAGCATCAAAATGATCGGCAATCCCGTAAGTAAAGACCGTATTCCCGGCAACCA
Source organism: Calditrichia bacterium (assembly GCA_027039465.1). Taxonomy (GTDB): domain Bacteria; phylum Calditrichota; class Calditrichia; order Calditrichales; family Calditrichaceae; genus Caldithrix. Next base: position 4,406 of record JALWEA010000073.1, read on the forward strand.
GCCAATAGTTTACCGCTTTAAAACTCTGCGGTTTAAGGTTACCGATAAAATCCCCAACTTTCGTAAAAAAATTCATTTCATTGTACATAAACAACCGGCCGGGATCCACGGTTTTACCCGTCTGCGTGTAAAACAAAGTACGGTCGGCATTTTGTAACTGGGCGAAAGCTGGCAATATCACAAGCAGGGTGATACCGAGTGCAAAAAGAATTCGTTTTTTCATGACAAACTCCCAAATCAGATAGGTGAATGGTTTCTGATTTGTAATTATTTAAAGATAGATAAAATTTTTTTAATTTTCAATAATTTACATAAGATCGTAATATTTGAAATTAATATCAACTTAAAAATCGTTTTTATTTTTAACCGGTTTAAATAATTTGACAACCTTTTTAACGATAATAGTTAACCCGCGAGGCCAGCACAAAAACATTGGCAATAATCGCCAAATCCCTGAAAATCCCAACTAGTTTCGTAAAGATGTCCTGAATACTACCCGAAACAATAATAGTGTCTCCTGGTTGTAGCGGAGGAATTTGGCTGCTGTCGCCTGTCTTTAGAAATTTTTCCAGGTTTACTTTTAAAACCTGTTGATTCTTCCGTACAATGCGTACATCACTCAGTCTAGCCGTACTTAACGGACCTCCTGCCGATGAGATCAGGTCGATCAAAGTATAGGAGCTGGGTACGCTGTAAATTCCTGGTTTTAAAACATGGCCCCACAGATTCACTGTAACCAATAAAACATCACCACTGCCTAAAATGTATTGTGCTGCCGGATTTATCTGCTGCCTGGCCCTTTGCTGCCCTTGAAATAGTTTGCCGTAATCCTGACTATGAGCTGTAGTGATTAGTAACATTACAAAAATTACCAAA
>JALWEA010000074.1 GCA_027039465.1 Calditrichia bacterium
GCTAATTGGGCACCCTTCCCTCAGCGTCGTAGGGAAGGGAGGGGATGGGGTGAAAAGGAGAACGGGTAAGGATTTGCAAAATTGTCAAATCTAACGAACAAGAGATTTCTCACCGACGGAATGGGGCTTCTATTGACTTATGGTGGAGCGTCCGTCCCTCGATACGTCCCGATTCTCGGGACTACTCGGGAACCGGACGCGGTACCAGTTCCCAGTTCCAAGTTCCTAATTCCTAATAAAATAAAGAGGCGGCAATGAAATTCGGAGAATTCAAGTCCAATAATCAACGGTTTACTTTTTTGGTGGCTTCTGCCTTGCTTTGGCTTGCAACCGCTACCTTTGCCCAAAATGCCGATCTGTTAATCGGTACCGGCGTAGCGGAAATATCCGGTAACAATGCGAATCAAGCCGTAATGCTGGCTAAAAAACGCGCCATGGCTGATTTGGCCGGTCAGATTAAAGTGCGGGTGCACAGCGAATTTTCCCAATCGGTTCGGGAAAATAATCAGGGCATTGACGAGTACACGCGCAGCAAAATCAATTTGATTTCGGATATGGAAATTGAAGGGGTGCGTTTTCAAATCGATCGAAAACCGACCTTTGTTGAAGCCAGGGCTCTGCTCGACAAAGCCAAAGCACGCAAAATTTATTTTGAAAAATGCAAGAATCTGACTTCCGAAATCGATCAACGTTTGGCCAACGCCGATCAATTTCTGAAGGCCAATCAACCGCAGATTGCCCTGCCCGAACTTCTGAAAGCCTCGCACCTGATGAGCGCCTTTGAACAAGACAAATTAATTTATTTTGCGCTTGGCGGCGAGCGGAATGACAACTTGCAGCTTCATTTGACCCACGCCGCCATCGATCAAAAAATTGCCGGACTGTTGAATCGTAAAATTCGTTCTTTTGACGACGCCTTAAACAGTTTGGCCTTTCAGCTTGCCAAACAAATGCCGCAGCAAGTCCGAATCAAAATCTTTCCCTTTCAATTCGAAGATCGGAATTACGGCAGTTCCTTTTCGGAATATCTCAGACAGGAATTACAGAACAGCCTGCCCAAATTCTGGCAACCGTCGGCGGGCAAGGTCGGAGACGCTTTGCTGATTAACGGCAGCTATTGGCTGCATCCCAAAACCATGGTTGTTCTGGCTCAAATCCAAAACAAGCAGGGCTACGTGACCGGCAATGCGCGTGTGGAAATTCCCAAGTCTGTGATTGACGCTTTGGGCGTTGCTTACACACCGGCCAATTTTGAACAGGCGCAAAACGATGCGCCCATTTTTGACGACAGCGCCATTGCCTACGGCGACCTGAACATGCGCGTTTGGACAAACCACGGGACGCGCGATTTGCTGTACAAAGAAGGCGAGCGCATGAAGATTTACGTTCGTGTGAGTTCTCCGGCTTACATCCGCTGTATTTACCATTTGGCCAACGGTTTGCGCACGCCCTTGGTGGATAATTTTTATGTGGACGCCACCATGGTTAACAAACCGGTTGAAGTCAATAAGGGCTTTGATCTGATTTGCGCGCCGCCTTTCGGTGTGGAACGTTTGCAGATTTTTGCTTCCACGCGAAAGTTTCCCAAGTTACAGACAAAAGAAGTCGTGATTAAAGGGCAGAAATATCGCGTGCTGGCCGAACCGATTCAAAAATTTGTGACGAATACGCGCGGCTTTATTAAGCATCCGTCGGGATTTCTGCCGACAAAGCCGGTTAAATCTGCGGAACGCGTCATCACGGTGACGACCATACCCAATACCATTCAATAAACGCGGGAGATGATCCATGCAAAAGATTCCGTTTTTAGCGTTTGTAGCGCTCGTTATTTTCGTATTTACCGGCAAAGGATTGCGCGCTCAGGATCAGGATGAATTCCAAAAATGGTTAAAAAAAGACCAACAGTCGTACCAGAAATTTGTTGAAGAGGAAGATCGGGCGTTTGCCGACTTCCTTAAAAAGGATTGGGAGGCGTTTCAGGCAAAACAAGGCGTTAAGCCTTTCAGCAAGCCCAAACCGGTTACCATGCCAAAAGCGCCAAAGCAGCCTGCGCCCAAACCGACCGCTCCCGTTAAGAAGGTCAAACCTTTACCTGCGCCACCGCCTCCGCCCAAACCAAAACCGGTTTTGCCCAAACCGCCGGCAGCCGCGCCGACCATGAAAACCGTTTCCTTTGACTACTATTCGCAGCCGGTCGTGATTACATTCAAGAAAAAAATTAAACTTAATTTAAATCCGCCGCTGACCAATCAAAAAATCAGCCAGGTTTGGTTGACCCTTTCGGGAATCGATCAAAAGGATGTTTTGAAGCAGCTTCGCGATTACAAGACAAATTTGGCCCTGAATGATTGGGGCTTTTTGAAATTGGTGCACCAAACGGCCTGCAATTTAACCGGTAGCGACCAGCGCGCCTGCATTGCTTACACATGGTTTTTACTGAATAAATTGGGCTACAATGCAAAAGTGGCTTTCAAACAAAATCGTTTGTTTCTGCTTTTGCCTTCGAAAGAATTAATGTACGAACGTCCGTTTGTGGTCATCAACAAGCAAAAGTATTATTTTATTACTTTCCGCGGCACGCCGGAACTGAAAGGCAAAATTTTAACCTATCGCGGTAATTACCAAAAGGCCGATCAACCCATCGCTCTGGACATCCGCACCTTGCCGCGTTTGCCGCAGGCAGTGAAAAAACGGGTGGTTCATTTTGTTTATGCTGGCAAGCGTTACGCCGTTCCGCTGGAATACGACGGGGAAGTGGTCAACTATTTCAAAAACTATCCGCAAACCGAGTTGAAGCTCTATTTCGAAGCACCGGCTTCTTCTTTTTTGAAATATTCCCTGCTCAACAATTTACGGGAATTAATTAAAGGCAAGAATGAAATGGATGCGGTGAACCTGTTGCTGCGTTTTGTGCAAACGGGATTTCATTACCGCACAGACGACCAGCAATTCGGCCATGAAAAGTACATGCTGCCGGACGAGACGGTTTACTATCCGAGCAGTGATTGCGAAGACCGCGCCATTTTATTTTCCTATTTGGTGCGTCATTTACTGGGGCTGGAAGTCATCGGTTTGGACTACCCGAATCATGTGGCCACGGCCGTACGCTTTCATTCCGAGATTCCCGGCGCGTCCATCCGATTCCGGGGCAAACGTTTCGTGGTTTGCGATCCGACCTACATCAACGCCGATGCGGGCATGGTCATGCCGGAATTCAAAGGCGTGACGCCTAAAGTGATTGCGTTCTGACGGGCGGTCAGAAGCGCCGGCTGAAAAAGCGGGCACAGATTGAATTCGAAAAACAGAATAAAAAACTTGCGTTTGATACGAAATTTTGATTATTTGGGAAGCAAAGCCCTGATTGACCGGGCGCCCTTCTCCGCGCATCGCAGGGAAAGGGTTGGGTTGAAAACAAGCTCAAGGAAAACAGGAGGTAAACCATGGCAGTAAAAGTAATGCGCAGTTTGTTGGCGTTGTTGGTATTGATGTCTTTCGGCTTTGCGCAGCGTTCCGTCGGTAAAATTACCTTTCCGATCGGCGATAATTTTTTACAGCATGTCGGCGACACGCAATGGAATCCCGTGCAGTATTACATGCCTGTCTTTAACAAAGACCGCGTTAAAACCGGCAAACAATCGCGCTGTGAGATTACCTTTTCCAATAAAAAAGTCATGCGCATCGGCGAGAATTCCATTGTGGAAATCAAAGCGGACGAGGCCGGAACGGAAAAAGTGGAAATGAGCCGCGGGCGTGCCTGGATCAGTTTGTTTTTACCCAAAGGCACCAGTCATTTGATTGTTAAAACACCGACTTCGGTTTGCGCTATCCGGGGCACGGTCTATCGTCTGGATAGCGATTCCAACAAAACCACCTACCGTTGTTATCAGGGAGAATTGGAGATTACGCCCATGAAAAAGGATCGCAGCGGGCTGGCCGATACTTCCATTGCCGTAGGCCCTGGCGAGGAACTGATTTTGATCATGAATTTCGAGCAGTACAAAAAGCAACAGGAAAAGGAATTTCAGGACTACCAAAAACAGCAGATGAACGAATTCGAGCAGTTCAAGAAAAAAGACCAACAGGATTTCCAAAAAATGGTAGAGCAGGACTTGGCCGACTTCAAGCGCATGAAGGCTGGGCTGGCTTTTAAGAAAGATCGGTTTGATCAGCAAGCCGACGCCAATTCCGATTGGGTGCAGTGGAATAAGGAACGGGATAAGCTGTTGCAGGAGAAGTGATATTGGGAACTTGGAACTGGGAATTGGGATAATTATGCACAAAGGATAATAGAAAGAGAATAATAATCATCAAATAATTTTATTAGTAAGAAAATATGGTAAAAATTTATGATAGGGAAAATTGAAAGAATCCCATTAAGGGATGTTTGGAAGCACGAAGCTTATGATTTTACTCAATGGCTTCAAGATAATATTGATGTACTAAATAATGTTCTTGATATTAATTTATCTAATCCTGAAAGAGAACAAAATGCTGGAACTTTTAGTGTAGATATTGTTGCTGAAGATGACTCTGGAAATCCTGTAATTATTGAAAATCAACTTGAAAAAAGCGACCATGATCATTTGGGAAAATTAATTACGTACCTCGTATCTATTGGAGCAAAAACAGCAATTTGGATAGTTGCTAATCCACGTCCAGAACATATTAATGCAATAAATTGGCTAAACGAATCTTCTCCTGTAAGTTTTTATTTGTTGAAAGTGGAAGCAATAAAAATCGGTGATTCTCCTCCCGCTCCTTTATTAACAATAATTGTAGGCCCAAGCGCTGAAAGTAAAGAAGTTGGAAAGACGAAGAAAGAAATTGCAGAACGTTATTTATTAAGGGAAAAATTTTGGACGCAGTTTTTAAATTTTGCTAAACAGAGAACAAAGTTACATTCAAATATTTCTCCAACTCAGCATAATTGGGTTGGTACAAGTGCCGGAGTTCGTGGATTAAGTTATAATTATGCTATTAGGAAAGATAGTGCTCAAGTTGAATTATATATTGATCGTGGTGAGGGCAGTGATGAGATAAATAAAAATATATTTGATCAGTTATATGAAAATAAATCATCAATTGAAGAAATATTTGGTGCTCCTCTTGAATGGCAAGCATTAGAAGGGAAAAGAGCTTGTAGAATAAAAAAAGAAATAACCATTGGTGGTTATAGAGATGAAGAAAAATGGGATGAAATACATGCGGAAATGGTTGATAATATGATTCGGCTTGAAAAATCCTTAAAACCATTCATAAAGAAATTAAATATTCCCAA
>JALWEA010000075.1 GCA_027039465.1 Calditrichia bacterium
CTCTGATGGCGTCCGTTACCGGAATTCCATCCACCAAATAAGCCACTTCACTGCTACGACCGCCCCTGAAGTGCAATTGGCCTTCCGGCCCGACATTAACCCCGGCTTTCGTTTGGGCAATTTGTTCAAAAGATTCAACCGGCGCCATTTGCAGCTCTTTTGCGCCCACTACGGCAGCCGTAGCCGTAGCATCTTCCTGAATTAGCGGCCTTTCGGCAACAACAACTACGGTCTCTCCCTGAAAGCTGGCGGAGGTCATTTTAAAGTTAACCTGCGTTGTTAAATCGGCTTTAACCTCCACATTTTTCATTTCCTGCTTGGCGTATCCCACATACATGGCTTGCAATGTGTAAACACCGGGCGGGATATTCAGAATAACATAATATCCGTCTAAATCGGTGGCAGCGCCCAATCTTTTTCCTTTAATAACCACGTTCGCACCGGCAAGGGGTTCACCCGTCTCCTTGTCAATAACCCTTCCTACTATTTTACCCGTGGTTCCAGGGAAAAGATGGCCGACCATGGCCATTAGCAGGAAAATTAATATCATTAATTTGGTACGCATGAATTATTCCTCCAAAAATTTAGAAAGACTGTTTTCATGAAATACCAGTCCATCCTTATAAAATCGGAAAATGTTTCACCTTATTGCTAAAAACGATCTTAAAAAAATTGTCTTCTTTGGTTTTTTGCGGAACATTAAAGTTTCAATACAATTACTGACCTACATTAATCAATTGTTTATAAAAAAAGGGAGATTAATTCTCCCTTTTTTTCAAGCAAGAAAATAAACATTATTTCAATAATGTCATTTTTCTGTAAAGTTTGTGACTTCCGGCTTGCAATGAATAGAAATAGGTGCCGCTTGACAGGTGCATTCCGTTGTTATCGGTTCCATTCCATGATACCACATGTTTACCTGCGGGAACAACGCCGTTAACCAACGTTTTTACTTCTCTACCGGTCATATCGTAGATTTTTAAAGTCACTCTTTCGGTAGCAGGTAAAGTGAACGAAATATTTGTCGTCGGGTTGAAAGGATTCGGATAGTTTTGATCCAAACGATAGGTCTTCAATACCTGGGCGCCCGGATTAACTTCAATACCGGTAACTCCGTTACCCTCAATCATCACAACCCAATTTTGCAACGAATCGCCGTCTTCGTAAGCAATCACCAATTCGGGTTTGCCGTTGCCATTCATATCATTGGTTGTGGTTCCACCCTGTTTAATGCAGAAATTGTCGCCAGGGAAAGAGACGGAATACACACGGGTGCCACCGCTGGGAATGGTGTCCTGATAGACGCGTTCGTACGTGTAACTGGTAGAATCGGTAATATCGCCGCTTCCTTTGTATTCAATACGATCAACAGCGCCGGAATAGTTACCGCCCATAAAGATATCGGTTTTGCCGTCGCCGTCATAATCGCCTGCCGTCAAACCGCGGCATCCGCCCGGATTAACCAAAGCGATCTGCGCTTCATTTGTGGAATCCATTGTTGCCAAATCGGTTACGTTGTGCAAAATTCTCAAAGCACCGGAAGTATGACCCCATACCAATTCGTTTTTGCCGTCATTGTCAAGATCGGCTTGAACGGCAGCCTGAATAGTCCAGGCCCCCAAAGTCGGATGGGCCATGTAATATAATTGATAAGAATTAGCACCGGTTGCTTCGTAGAAAGTATGATTATCGGTCGAAAATAAGCTTCCAGA
>JALWEA010000076.1 GCA_027039465.1 Calditrichia bacterium
CGTTTAACTTGTATTTTTTTATTAATCGTGCCACCGCATCCATATGCACGGCTTCGCTTTTGGCAATATTTTTAAATACGTTCAAATCCCATTGCTCATTCAAAGCCAGGTAAACATCGCGAGCCAATTTTTCTTCTTCCCACATGTAAAGAAGAGCTTGTTTTTCATGTTCGGTCAAATCCTGCGCTTTTTTTGAAATACAACCGGAAATGTTAATCCCGCCGCCAAATCTCTGGGCATACATGTTCGAGCTTCCCAGAGCCACAACAACCAGTAACACAATCGAAAATAGGAATTTGAGTCTCACTTCTATTCTCCTTTTTTTAAGTCAAAAAAGCTGGAAGGATTGAGTTCCTCCCAGCTCCATGTGGGGTTTTGGAGGGTTATGATTAGGAAAGCTTATTTTCCGCCTCGTCTGGCTGCTCCTTTGGGCCCGGTTCCGTCGCAGTCACCGCTTCCGAATCCCGTTCCTTGGCCGGAGCCTCTCATTCCTTTACCTTTGCCCATTTGGTGCATCCGTCCGGAACCATCCTGAGGACGAACAAAGTCCGGGTCTTGTCCGTTTGGGATGCCGTCGCCGTCATCATCCAAAGCGTTATCATTGATTCCGTCACCATCGGCGTCTACAAAACCTCTGGAATGATTCCCTTTCCGCGCCTTTGCGCCGGTGTAATCCGGATCCATTCCGTTGGGGATACCGTCGCCATCCACATCGGGCGCGTTGTCGTTGTATCCGTCACCATTTTCATCCACAAAGCCAACGCCATGTTTGCCTTGCATATGATTCATAGCTTTACCCTGATTTTTGTAACCATGGTGATATTTGTTCTGAATCTGCAAAGAATCCTGTGCAAAGACATTGCCGGCCAACAGTGTTAAGGCCAATCCGACTACGACAAATAATTTGTTCATGATGAACCTCCTTATGTTTGGTTAATGTTTCGTGTTCGCTTTTAAATAAGTCAAACGGCGTGCCAACTTCTATGGAGGTGTGTTAACTAAATGAATTTTATGGGATTATGGGGGATGTGGGTTTGCGGGTTAAAATACATTGTACGACCGAACGGACGATTAAAACACCGAACCGGTCGAAATTGAATAACTATTTTGTTACGGTAATGGGCAGAATCAGTTTAAAAACAGTTCCTTTGCCGGGTTCGCTTTCCACGGTAATGGTGCCGTCGTGTTCTTCCACGATGCGTTGTACGATACTCAGCCCCACTCCGGTACCGGTCGATTTAGTGGTAAAGTATAAATTAAAGATTTTCTCTCGGATATCGGGTGGAATCCCCGGCCCGTTGTCTTCGATCGATAACTCGACATAATATTCATCCTTGCGGGAAAGTTGAATTTTGATCTTTCCTCCGCCTTTCATGGCCTGAAGGGCATTTAACACCAAATTGCTTAACACTTGCTTCATCTGCTGCTTGTCCCACACAACCCGACCGTTCCATTCTATTTCCGTAATCAAATTAATATTTTTTTCTTTGGCGGTTGGTCGGTAATGCAATACCGTCTCTCTGATCAATTCGGTTACTTCAAACGGAAAGGGCTGTATGGGCTCCGGGCGGGCGAAACGCAAAAAGTCCTGAATGGTTTGATTGATGCGTTTTACTTCGTTGTAAACCAATCCGGCCAATTCGTGATATTCGTCCGAATGGGCGTTTGGTTCAAAATCCTTATCCAGTTGCTGTACAATCGTGCCAATGG
>JALWEA010000077.1 GCA_027039465.1 Calditrichia bacterium
GATACCATAGTTATCTTTCAGCGAATCCGAATTAGCAGGAACCGGATGCGGGAAATCCGCTCGTCCGGGTCTGTGGGGGAGCGGGGCGGTAACAAACCGCTCTACCCGGAAACTGGGAACTTGGAACAGATGTGGCGTCCGGTTCCCGAGTGATTCTGCCGACACTTGTAGGGGCGAAGCATTTCCCTAACAAATAAAGAAATAATAGATGCTTTTGGTTGCACAACGTTAAATTTTTTGCGTTTGCAGCATCTTGACGGAAATGCTTCGCCCTTACTTCGGATAACGCAAGATAAAAGGCAGAATCGTATCGAGGGGCGGACGCGCCACAACATGTCAATAGTAGTTCCTGCGTTTGCGGAATCCTCTGCAAACTAATGGAATTAATCTTCGTTAATCAGTTCCTCGGCAATTTTAGACGACTTTTCCAGAATTTCTTTGTGCATGCTCTTGCCGTGCGAATCCATGGTAACCACCAGCGGAAAATCTTCGACTTCAATAACCCAGAATGCTTCCGGCGTACCGAATTCTTCCAATTTGAAGACGGTAATTACCTTCTTTACCGCTTTGGCAATCAGCGTTCCGGCGCCGCCCACGGCATGGAAATAAACGGCTCCGTACTTCTGCAATCCTTCCAGCGTTTTGGGCCCCATACCGCCTTTGCCGATTACGCCGCGTACCTGATATTCTTTAATCACATCGGCCTGATACGGTTCTTCGCGCGCTGAAGTCGTAGGCCCGGCCGAAACAAAGTGCCACTCACCGTTTTCATCCTGGCGTACGATGGGGCCGCAGTGATAAATAACGGATTCCTTTAAATAAGGTCGAATAAAATCCGGTCGTTCTTCGATCATTAATTTGTGTGCCTGATCGCGAGCGGTTACGATGACACCGGAAAGCAGAACGGTGTCTCCGATATGTAATTTGCGAATCTCTTCCTCGGAAATCGGGGTTTTTAATTTAATCGTCATATTCCACCTCACCGTTTTTAATGATCATGGCTTTTCTTCTGAAGGCCCAGCAATTGTAAGAAACAGAAACATAAAAAGTAGCCGGGTGGCGGGCTTGCGCCGCGACAAATACATCCAAAACGGTTGTCTTTCCGCCAAATCCCATGGGCCCGATTTGCAGCTTATTCAAATCGTTGTACAGTTCCACCTCCAAATCGGCCAACTCTTTAATCGGGCTGCGTTCGCCTAATTTTCTGAAAAATTGTTCTTTGGAAAGAGTGTACGATGTATCTCTGCCTCCGCCGATGCCCACGCCGATCGTTCCGGGAGCGCAGCCGAGTCCTTGAGCATTTTTAACCGCATCGATCACAACTTTGCGCACGCCGCGCAAATCGCGCCCGGCATGAAGCGCGGCATTGGGTAACTTGTATTGCGATCCGACATTTTCACTGCCGCCGCCTTTAAGTAGCAAGCGGATGCGTACTTCGTCTTTGTCCCATTGATGAAAATGAATGTAGGGTGCATTGACGCCGATGTTATTACCGGTGTTGCGGTTGGTTACCGGATCAACGGCATTGGGACGCAGGTACTGATGCTTGGTCGCTTCAATGGCGGCCCATTCGATCGCTTCGCGATAGGTGCGTTCCAAACTTCCTTCGGGGAAATCGATGTAAAAAACCAAAGAACCCGTGTCCTGACACATGGGAGTGCTTTGTTTGCGCGCCAGTTTAACATTCTCTAAAATCGTGGCAAAAACGTTTTTGGCAGGCGTATTGTCGTCTTCCTTCTCGTAGGCCTTTTGCAGGGCTTTTTCAACATCGGGAGGAAGATCCGTCGCCGCTCTGCGAATTAATTCTAAAATTGACTCCTTCAACTCCATATCCTCATCTCCTGCATTTATTTGTGGATATTTCCAATACGATTCAATTGTTAGAATTTACAAAATAATCTTACAAAGACAAATTATCAATGCGTGCCAATCGGGGAAGATGAACCGTTGAATTGTTAATTTGTTTAATTGTTAAATGGTAATAAAAAACTACAGCCCAAAGCGTCTTCCCTCTTGTCTTATTTCCCGCCGCGAATAATACTTGAGTCTTTTTCCCTCTTCCGTTAAATTGCGCTTAAAAATAACAATTTAAGAAAGGTCATCGCTTTGGAAGAAAAATTCGAAAAAATCGAGCGTCCGGTTGTTCCGGCAGTGGAAGAAATTTTGGGTCAACCTTTCCCCGTGCTTGACGACGGTTTTGTACGCGTGGTTGATTACATGGGCAGCGACGAATCCATTGTACAGGCCGCCCGCGTTTCTTACGGTCGCGGAACCAAAAAACGGCATCAGGATCGCGGCCTGATTCGCTATTTGATGCGTCATCAGCACACCACTCCTTTTGAAATGTGCGAGATCAAATTGCACGTGCGCGTTCCAATGGACACGTGGCGACAATGGATCCGGCACCGTACGGCCAACGTCAATGAATATTCCACCCGTTATTCCATTGCCATCGATGCCGCTTACGAAACAAAACCGGAAGCCTGGCGTTTGCAAGGCACAGTTAACCGACAGGGCAGCGAGGGATTCCTAGACAGAGAACAGGGCGAAAAAATGAGCGAACGTGAAAAAGAGCTCCATCGCCTAAGCCGGGAAATTTACGAAGAACGTCTGAATTTGGGCATTGCCCGCGAACAGGCCCGCAAAGATTTGCCGCTTTGCACCTACACCGAAGCCTATTGGAAAATCGACCTGCATAATTTGCTTCATTTTCTCAAACTGCGTATGGAAGCCCACGCTCAGTTTGAAATCCGCCAATACGCCGCTACCATCGGCGAAGAAATCGTTCGGCGCTGGGTGCCGTTGGTCTGGGAAGCGTTTCAAGATTACATTTTAAATGCCGAGAGTTTTTCTAAGTTGGAACTGCGGATTCTTTCCGCCTTGTATCAGGGCGACAAGGAAAAGGCGCTGGCTTTGGCCAAGGAATTCGGTTGGATTACTTACAAAGACGGCAAACTAACCGGCAACATCGAACGCCTGGAATTCGAACAGAAATTAAAAGCTCTGAATATTCCGATCCCTTGGTAAAGTCCGGCAAAATTGAATTCTTGACAAAAAACAAAAACGGAGGTGCCATGAAAGAATTATTCGATCATAAGGCCAAAATCGTTTGTACCATCGGCCCGGCCAGCGAAGACGAGGCCATGCTGCGCAAGCTGATTTTAGCCGGAATGGACATAGCCCGCCTTAATTTTTCTCATGGCACCCATGAAGAGCATTTGCGTAAAATGGAACGCATTCGCAAAGTCTCGGGAGAATTGGGCAAACCGGTGGCCATCATGCAAGATTTACAAGGGCCGAAAATTCGCATCGGCACTTTTAAAAAGCCGCCGATTCATCTGAAAGCAGGTGACAAGTTTACCATTACCACCCGTCCCGTTGAAGGTGATCAAACCATCGTCAGTACCACGTATCAAAATTTACCATTCGATGTTAAGCCCGGCGATTATATTTTGGTTAATGACGGCCTTATTAAACTAAAAGTCCTTTCCACGGACAAAGAAAACGTGCATTGCGAAGTGGTTAACGGCGGCAGTTTGTATGACCGTCGAGGCATCAATTTGCCCGGTGTAAAAATTTCCGAACCTTCGTTAACGGAAAAAGACAAAGAAGATTTGAAATTCGGCCTGGAACACCAGGTGGATTATGTGGCACTCTCTTTTGTACGTGATGCGGAAAGCATCGTCCAACTGCGGCAATTCATGGGCGACAGGGCCGTGCCTATCGTTTCCAAGCTGGAAAAACCGGAAGCTCTTGAGAATCTCGATGCAATTATTCAGGAATCGGATGCGGTCATGGTGGCTCGGGGTGATTTGGGGGTGGAAATCTCAACGGAAAAAGTGCCTTCGGTACAAAAACAAATTATTGAAAAATGTATGGCCTATTCCAAACCGGTTATTACGGCCACCCAAATGCTGGATTCCATGATGGTTAATCCCAGACCCACACGTGCCGAAGCGACCGATGTGGCCAATGCCATTTTTGACGGAAGCGACGCGGTCATGCTATCCGGCGAAACGGCCTTTGGCAAGTATCCTTTGGAATCGGTGCAAATGATGAACGCCATTATTCGAGAAAGCGAGAAGCATCGCAACTATTTCCGCTTAAATCCCGATCAGGAATCTCAAACTCTGCAAGAGCACCGCTTTTCCTATTCAATTTGCCATGCAGCCGCGCATGCCGCAGAAGAAATCGGAGCGCGCTACATCGTTGTTTTAACCAGATCGGGTTACACGGCGCGAACCATGTCACACTTTCGTCCTTCGGTTCCGATTTTGGCCTTGACTAGTAGTCTTAAAACCTTTCGCCGAATGTCTCTCTACTGGGGTGTTATTCCCATTTTTGTGGCCAACGACCTTTTCATTACCGAAGATTTGTCGGATTTGCAATGGTTGCTTTCGCAGGACGGTTGGATTAAAAACGAAGACCGATTGATCATTATTGCCGGTTCCAGCCGCAAACAAGGTGGCACCAATTTACTACGATTGCATGAAGTGAAGATGTAGGTTTGACGAGACATTTCCTACATACCAATAATTTCAATGCATGGGATTACAAATCATTAGCGTAGAATTAAAACCAGGAAATAGAGAAATCGATTAACAAATTGAACCGAATAAATTTCTCTTGCCATTTATCATTCCGATCCCGAAGGGATCGAATGATAATAGCCCACCAATTTATTGGTGGGGACAAAGGCGTCACACAAGCATGATTTTAGTCCCTAAGGGACGTTGAAAAAACAGAAAAGCATTCAAGAAGTAATTAGAATCCATAATTATAATTCCCTGGCAGGATTTTTTTCGGCAGCTGCTTTGACACAAATTTGCTCAGCGTTGCAAAAAATGGCAATTGTAAATTAATGAATATGATAATTACCGATTTAATCTCTGTAATTTCAATCCATTTTTCAGATCCCGAAGGGATCGAATGATAATAGCCCACCAATTCATTGGTGCGGATAAAGGCGTCACAAAAGTATGATTTTAGTCCCGAAGGGACGTTTGATAAATTAGTCCCAAATATAGCGTTCGTCATATTCAATTTCATGACGTTTTAAAAATTTAATAAATTCTTCTTTAAATGTCTTTCGTCGATGGTGCTTCTTTTGGTTGTTGATGTAGTTGATAACCTTTTGCTTATTTGACAAACTAACACTAAATGCACCGTATCCTTCCTGCCAAGCAAAATTTTTTAATTTTGGGAATGTATCGTGAATCCATCCCGAAGAGCCTCCCTTAATTAATTGAACG
>JALWEA010000078.1 GCA_027039465.1 Calditrichia bacterium
GCCTTGCGGGTGGGGTCGAATTTAACGATGTCATCCATCATTCGATTCAGATTTTTATCGCGACCCATGTGCGAATCGTTGTAATAAGCAAAATACACATCATGCCAAACATCGTTACCTTCATTGATGATGTAATATTCGTAGAACAATACTTTGTTGTACAAGAAGAAATTCCAACCGAAGGTACGCTGAATGACGTGCGCATGTAACGGGACATGATCTTCCAAAATACTTGGCGCCTGATTAATTTGGTAGGTAATTTTATCATCCCAGAATTCGGAAATATAATCTTGTTCCGAACGGGGCTTGTAAAGAGCGCTTAATAATCCGTTCTTTTCGAAAAATGCATTCTCCTGCGCATCGGGCGGAATTTCATCATATATCGATTTAACATAAATGGTATCATTCGGGTTGAATCTCGGATAGAATTCATATATGTAGCCCCTGCCGGTGACGCCATCGTAGTTACAAGCCGTGCTTACCAACGTATCGCCGTTTACAATCGCTCCCAGCCAAAAACCTTCTTCTTCCGAAAGTTCCTGCGTAGTTCCGGGAGGATAATTCAAAATAATACCCCAACTTCCCCACGGCTGATTGTAGATGGGCAAGCATGAACCGTAATTGGTTACGGTCATGCGGTTTAGGTTAATCGTATGCTTTTTGAATTGTAAGTTAGCAGGCGGAAAGCGCAACTCCTGCGCCGATAAAACCGCGCTTAATAAAATCAGCCAAAATAAAATTCGAAAATTTACTTTAAACTTCATGAACTTTTCCATTTTTTACCTGATGTACAGTTTAATTCCCAAACGTAATGTTAATCCAGGAGAATAAGCCATGTTGGCCCTAAGAAAACGCACCTGATACGGCGTTAAAAAGCGGTTGGAATCACCTTCCAAATCGCCCAAATTCACCACCTTGCCAGTGCGTCGGTTAAAGCTTGATCCCATATTTACATTGCGAACATTCAGCAAATTTTTTGCTTCTATAAAAATCATAAACTTGGAAGTGCGCATAAAATGGAAACCTTTGTACAGGGTTGCATCCAAATAAAATTCGCCGGGTCCGTTTTTGGAATTCGGTTCGACGTAAATAGCATGTGGAATAATCGGCGTATACGGACGTCCCAAATTGGCCGTTGACAGGAAGTAGAAACCGAAATAAGACAAACGATGACCGAAAACGGTAATGTGGTTGTTTTCCAGAACTTCGTAGTTGAACATCAATTTAAAGCTGTGATTGATATCCCAACCTACCCGTTGTTCACGCACCGAAGGCGGTGCCGTGCTGCCGCTTTTGTAATTATCCAAAGCAGACAGATCAAACCCTCGGGCCAACAGATATGTGTAGTTAGCCGTAAAGGAAAAATTGTTGTGGTATGTTTTACGCAATTCAATTTCAAAACCGCGTGCCGAGCCGAAGCCCGTATTTTGGTAAATCATGCGTACGGGCTTGGTCTTTGTCTGCCGGTAGCCGATATCTCCTGCGTAATCGCGCCCGTAGAGTTTGACATTCAAAACGTAATTCGGCATAAATTCCGTTTCCATACCCACTTCGTAATTAATGGATTTACGCGGATCCAAATTGGGATTACCCACAACCGATGTCAGAAAAGGATCGCGGTACAGTTCACCGAAACTTGGTTTTTGAATAAAATAGCCGTAGTTAAAAAACAACTTGGTTTTATCATTGGCCGGAATGGAAAGACCTAATCTCGGACTCCAAACCACTTTGACCGGTTTAAACTTTGTAACATGCTCACCGGTGGCAATATTAAACTGACGAATAAAATTCTTATCATTAATAATTTGTCCGTGCCCGTACAAATCGGCGCGTACACCCAAATTCAGGAACATTCCGGCATAGTTAATACGATCCTGCGCGTAAAAATAACCTTCCCATGTTTTGTCATTAAAGTACCAACGACTGTTTCCGTATTCCGGCCAATTGCCCGGAATGCTGTCCCGTCTCGGATAGAAATTGTCGAATCCGTTGATTTCCAAATAATCGATGTAATTAAGCGTGCCGCCGATACCCGATTTAAACTTATGCACGCCCACATAATAGGTGTAATCCAAACTTCCGGTAAACGATCTGTAACTGTTTTTATTGTAATTGTAATACGCACCCTCGTCAATGAAACCGTCGTAATCCAAATCTTTCACCAATGGCGGACGTTGATATTTGGCTTGTGTTTTTGAAAAATCGATGTAAGACGGATTAACCTGCAACAAAGAATCAACCATATCCGGAGGAATGGGATTTCCTTCATGATCAAAATATTGAACTTGATATGAGAATAAATCCACCGGCGATCGTAACCCTAATAGCGAAGTTTTACTACGCCCGATGGTGTATCCCAAATTAAGATTGTAAAAAGAATTCTTTGTTATGGTTTGATTGATCAGCATAGTGAAGCGATCGGTAGTGTAAAGGTTAATGGGCAAATACTGCGGACGCTTTGACCAGGCCCAATTAAAATTTTTACGGTCGCCTTTTTCCTCCTGCGCCTGAAATTTGATTCGAAAAGCAGGTACCGGTTGATAGTTAAGCTGCGCCGAAATATTGTAATTGGACTGCTGGCGGTTTTTCATATCGAACATCAGAAAGCGGGTTTGTCCGTAACCGCCGCCAATCTTATAATAGGTATCGTTTAATTCGGTTTTGGCCGAAAGCGTAAAACCCGATTCGCCAGGTAAGCCTATCCATTTAAAAGGTGCTATCGGCCCGCTAATGCCCACATAACTGTAATCATAATTGGTCGAAACCGCAGGGCTAAAAGGGTGATCTCCTTTGTAAATGACATCGGCGGTGTATTTATTTCGACCGGATTTGGTAATGATGTTGATGATGCCGCTATTGGCATTTCCGTATTCCGCATCAAATCCGCCCGTAATGATTTCCACCTGCTCTATTTGGTTAATATCAATATCCACGGAATTAATGCCCGTAACCGGATTTCGCGCAGGGACACCGTCAATCAAATACAAGACTTCATCGCTGCGACCGCCTCGAATGTGAATGGCGTCTTTAACTTTAACCACGCCGGATTGTAAAGCGACCAAATCCTTAACATTGGTTACCGCAGGCATGTTTTTGGCCTGATCCGCCGTAATCACTTTGGCGCTACTAGCCACTTCCAAATCCACGGCAGGTCGTTCCGCTTGCACAACAATCTCTTTGCTGGTTAAGGCCTCGGGCGGCAATTTAAAGTTTAGCTTGGTGATACGATTAATCAATACTTTTACGTTTTCATATTTCACGCTTTTGTAACCAATGTAAGTAGCTTCAATGGTATACGTACCGCTTGGAACACGTGAAATCCGATAATAACCGCTTTCGTCGGTCGAGGCGCCCATTTGTGTATTATCGATCAGAATATTGGCACCGGCTAACGGTTGGCCGGTCGATCGATCCGTCACGCGCCCGACAATTTCACCGGCTATTAATGTTTGTAAGCCGAGTAATAAGACAATCCCCGCCACCCAAAAAAGGATGTTTCGATTTAAGTTTAACCTGCTTTTGTATTCGTGTGTTAATTTCATATCCTTCATTCCGGAATTGATGATATTTTAATAAGGAAAATCCTTTTCAATGTATTCTTTGGCTCGTAAAAAGGCCTTTCGTGCACCTTCAAATGTCAGATAGTAAAACGGTACCCCCGAGACCACCAACTGATAATCCATGTTGTGATAACCGAATCCTATGATCGATCCCGTATAGCCGCTTGTGGAATCTGCGGAATGGTAAAAGAAAAACGGCTCCGTAAAAGCACCGATGCTAAAACGATTAACGCTATGCAGGCCTTTTCGGAAAAACCATATTTTATTGGTATCAATCGGCGCGTATTCTCTTGTTTGTTCATCGGCGTTCAAAATCGTAACCGTATCCATCAAAGCTTCTTCAATAGTACCATGCCAACGGATGTGCAGGTAATCTCTTAAGAAATGGCCGAAATACTGAATGCTATCCGTCCAGGCGGCACCAGGTAAAAACAGACCGAAAATATTCCAACCGGAAACGAGCAGGCGCCCTTTCGTATTCAGATAATCCGATAAAATTCCGACATTATTCGGTAAATTCGATTCTCCTTTGGAATCCGAGTACCAAAACACATATTTGTAGCGACCTAAAACTTCACGCGGAATCCTTCCTTGCTGCCGGTAATCCCAATTATCATGGGGCACATCAATTAAGAGCGAGTCGTAGAACTGATCGACCTGTTCGTCGCTGGGATGTTCCAATGTACCTTTTTCGTCTTTCGTATCATCAACCAGCAACCAACCGTTTTCATGTTTGGGATATACGAAAGTCAACGCAATGTGCGCCGGTGTGGGATCTTCCACTAAAGCCGTATTCCGCGCACGGATGTAAACATCATGACGCCCTTCCGTTAAATCCGGATAAATATTTTTATTCAGATAGAAGATGGAATCGGTCTGCCATTGGCTCCAGGGGAAATCATCCAGTTTCAGAGAATAACCTTCAATTTTGTCGAATTTCGTTTCCGCCGAGCAAATAATTCTAACGCCCTTCCAGGTTTGAATTTGATCATTTAAGAAAAAGACGGATTGATTATTCCGCGGAAAAATGATCTTTGTTTCCGGAGGATATAAACGCTTGGTATAAAACGTACGGGTTGCTCCTACGGGATCCACATTGCCGTAATTGTCTTGTGCTCTAATGAGGACAACCTGTTTATTAATACTATCCGCCGAAGGAAAAGCAATAAGTTGCGATGTATTCTTGGTGAAAAACGGTTTTTGTACGACGGAATCTTTTCGAATCAAATAGTAACTTTTCCAACTGATCCAATACCCGTCGATAAGCGCTTCTTCGGAAACACCTTTCCAATGCATTTCAATTTCCGGGGAATACGGATCTTCCGGCGTGTTGGCTTTAGGAATGGGCAAAAGTTGTGTTTTGGGCGGTTGAATTTCTTTCGGATTTCCGATTAGCTCATCTTTACATCCGTACAAGACAACGCCCGACCAAACGATTACCGCACTCAAAATCCAAATTTTTAATGTAAAATATCGCTTCATTGACGCCTCATTCATTTGAAATAAAAAACGTATCTACCGTTGCACTGTAAATGAAATGGTCAAGATAACGAAAAATATTTTTATCCAGCGCAAATACGATTTTGATGACCGTTGTTTTGTTTTTATGAATTGCAATCGGATGTTTGATTTTAACGATGGTCGAATATTGACCGCTAAC
>JALWEA010000079.1 GCA_027039465.1 Calditrichia bacterium
ATTTTTAGATGGTAGGCAGTATCTTCGAAAGCCGGATCCATATCACCCCAGGTAAAATAGCCCAAATATCCGCCGTTGTTTTTCAGCGTCGAATCGGTAAAAACCACTCTTGCCAACGAATCGAAAGAAGCGCCGTGTTTCAATTGCCAATACAAATGGTCGGCTTCTTTTTTGGTTTTGGCATACAAATGCCTGGCGGCTATTTTTTCGTTCACCCGCAAAAACGCCTTGCGCGCCTCGGCATCGCTTACTTTTATCTTATCGTAAATTTCAGCGCCTTTCAAATATCCCAACGGCATTTCGCGATCGGCCCAGGCTATTTCCTTCTTGTATTCCGGGTTGGCGTAAATCGCTTTATTGTCATCGTAATGGCGTAAAATGATTTCATTAATCATATTACGCAGCACGCCCAGCCGCAAGTACAAATTATCTTTTTGATAAGTCGCATCCAGATAATCGGCATAGCGTTGCTTGTATTCCTTAAACGGAATGGCATATTTGCCAACAACCGCCACGGTTTGATCATTTAACTGCGGTTTCTTGCGGCAGCCAAAAGCAAATACGGCCAATACGCCGGTTATCAGGTACAACGTGAATTTCTTAACGGTCATTCCTGCTTTCTTCGTTTAAATTTTTTTGAAAATCAAACCCGATCGTGCTTCTATCGGAATTTTCTTTTTATTTTTTTGAATCCATTGTGTGCCGGTCATTAGTTCGCGGTAGGAACCGTCACCCAATAGATGCCCGTCGAACGTATGTCTTCGGTCGGAATTATTGATCAAAATAACGATCCGCTCTCTGCCGAAGGTTCTTGTAATAGCCAGTAAATCACGGGCATCATCCGATTTCACAATTTTAAAATCTCCTTTACGGAGAGCAATTTCGGAACGGCGCAGATGAATCAACTTCCTGTAATATTCAAACAGATCAAAATCAAACTTCACCGAATCGACCGGCCTCGGCTTTTTGCTGATGTTGGCTTTTTCCGGTTCGTATTGCAAATCGTCCCAGACCATCGGCTTGCGGCAATCCGGATCGTCGGCACCCCACATGCCCGATTCCGTTCCGTAATAGATCATCGGTGCGCCAGGGTAAATAAATTGAAACAAGGCGATTAACTTTTGCTTTTGCCGTTCCCCTGCGTTGGGCTTGCGCACATCGTAATAGGGATTGTCCAAAGGTGAAACGTTCTTGTCGTAAAATAAATCGGGATTTACAATGTTGGAGGCCAAACGATCCGTGTCATGGCTATCCATTAAATTCAACTGCTGAAAACGAAAACGATAAGCATAGCGCTTGTCCAGCTTTTGTAAACCGTTTGCAAATTCACCGGCCGAAATCTTTTTCTTTTTATCGATGAAATAGCGTGTCATCAAGGCAGCCCATTGATAGTTCATCACACCGTCGAATTCATCGCCTTTTAACCATGGCGCGGGATTCATCAATTTGTTGTTTTTCCAATCCTGCCAAAAAATTTCGCCGACAATGTATGCTTCTGGATTAATGGTTTTTACCCGAATCCTGAACGCTTTCCAAAAGTCATGATGAATTTTTTCGGCCACATCCAACCGCCAGCCGTCAATTCCATCCGACGGATCGCCGTCTCCATCCGGATCCATCCAGCGGCTGACAATATCGAAAATGTGCTTGCGAACAGGCGGAATCAAACCGTGCTTGTCCTGTTTTAGTTCCGGC
>JALWEA010000080.1 GCA_027039465.1 Calditrichia bacterium
AAGCCAAATTTTATTTATTATGTTAACGATAACAGTTAACATTAACATAAAAGGTTTTTTAATGCAACGCCTGCGTCAAGTCCTTTTTTTGTTTTTGCCTTTTTTACTTTTTTTCTACGCCTGTCAATCAACTTCAAATCCGTTTAAATACCGTACCCGCTTAAGCCAATGGCAGTTTTGCCCGAGCGATTCGGCTTCCGACCAACCCGATAACCGCTGGTTGCCGGTGCGACTTCCCGCAACAATCTTTGCCGCCCTGCGTCAAAACGGACGTTTCAAAGATGTTTTTGTCGGGGAAAATTTACGTCATGTGGATGTAAAACCGTTTCAAAAAAGCTGGTTTTATCAAACCCGATTTTCCCTGCCGAAATTAAACGAATTTCCTCGAACCATCCTACGCTTCAACGGTATTAATTATCGGGCCAATATTTGGCTGAACGGCCAAAAGATTGCCGATAAAGACACGGTTTTTGGCGCCTTCCGCATTTTCAAATTTGACGTTTCGAATTTTGTTAAAGAAAATAATAATGTTCTGCGCGTTCAGGTCTTCCCGCCTCAGGCAGGCGACTTTACCATCGGCTTCGTCGATTGGAATCCGCCGCCGCCCGATCGCAACATGGGGCTATGGCGTCCGGTGGAAATTTTACGCAGCCGCGCTGTTCATCTGGAAAATCCCTTTGTTAAGTCGGAACTCGATTCGTCTTTTAAACAAGCCAAACTTTCCATTCGGGTAACCGTGCAAAATCTTGCTGAGCATGAAGTCAGCGGAACGTTGGTCGGTCGAATCGGAGAAATTAAATTTGCCAAGCCCATCCGCCTTGACGCCAAAAGCACGCGCCTGATCAATTTGGATTATCATGAATTCCCGCAGTTGATTCTTAAAAATCCAAAACTTTGGTGGCCGCATCCGTTCGGTAAACCGGCGCTTTATCATTTACAAATGGAATTTAAGGTCAACGGCCGCGTCTCGGATCGCCTAAAAACGGATTTCGGTATTCGAAAAATTGAGAGCTATTTTACCGACAAAGGTTACCGCGGCTTTAAAATTAACGGGCAAAAAATTTTAATTCGTGGCGGCGGCTGGACGGATGATCTCTTTTTGGCCGATACGCCGCAAAAAGTACGCGCCCAATTGCGCTATGTGAAACAGATGGGATTAAATACCATTCGTCTCGAAGGCTTTTGGGGAAACGATCAAACCCTGTACCGCCTTTGCGACAGCCTCGGCATTTTGGTCATGGCCGGTTTCAGTTGTCATTGGGAGTGGGAAAGTTATCTAGGAAAAGCCTGCGATCGTTTTGGTGGTGCAAGCACTGCGCAGGACTTTGATCTGCTAAGCAGATATTGGCAAGATCAGATTACCTGGCTACGCAATCATCCGTCCATTTTCGTTTGGCTGGGCGGCAGCGATATGTTACCGCGTCCGGAATTGGAAAAACGCTATCTGCAAATCTTGGCCCGCATTGACGGCACACGTCCCTATTTGGGATCGGCGGCGGCCAACGAAAGTAAAGTGAGCGGCCCGACGGGTGTAAAAATGAACGGCCCTTACGATTACGTTCCGCCCAAATATTGGTTTGAAGACCGAAAACACGGCGGCGCTTACGGATTCAATACGGAAACCGGCCCGGGTCCTCAGCCTCCGCCTTTGAGTTCGTTGAAACGAATGATTCCCGCTGATCATCTGTGGCCCGT
>JALWEA010000081.1 GCA_027039465.1 Calditrichia bacterium
CTACGCCATCATTATTTTGGCCAACGTCATTATGGTTGGCTTTGCCATTTATCATATCAATCAATTGAGCCGCCCGATTAATAAAATTCTAAGCGAAAAATACCGTAATGTTAATGCCGCCGAAAACATGAAATTGGCTTTGGCGCAACAGGAACGCGCCCAATTTGAAATGCTTGAGGAAGGTTTTGATTCGACACTTTACTACCGCTTTCAAACTTATAAAAACGAATTCTTAAATTGGCATCAACGCGCCATTGAAGGCGTTGCTTTGGCTCAGGAGCCCGACATTCTGGATAGCTTAATGCAAACTTTCCAAAACTACCTTGCTTATTCCGACACATTGCAGACCATGCTCGGTTCCAAAGCGCCTTATCGAGTCGTAAAGGCCTATCATTATCAAAAAATTTTCCCTTTGGTAAAACACATTAATGCGCTTTGTACGCAATTAAAAGAAATTAATTTGCATGCGATTAATCGATCCAATTTAAAAGCACAGAAAATTTCACAACGAACCACTTCGGTCATCATTCTTTTTTCTTTTTTGTTGATCCTTTTTAGCGTGTTAACCAGCATCTATTTAACCAAACGCATTTTGCGTCCTATTCGTCAAACAACGGAGACCGTGAAAAAAATAGGGCAGGGGCATTTGGAACAAAAAGTAGATGTGGAATCCGATGACGAAATCGGACAATTGGCTTTTGAATTCAATAAAATGACCGCACGCCTGGCCGCCTTTGAGAAAATGAATATTGACCAAATTATTTTGGAAAAGAAAAAATCCGAGGTTGTCATTAGCAATATTCCGGCTGCCATTATTGTGACGGACGGTCAAGGAAATATTACTCTGACGAACGAATTGGCACGCCAATTATTTGCGGTTGATGAAAAAGCCATTCAAAATAAAAAGGTTACGGAATTTTTACAAAATGAAGTCTTGGAGAAAATATTCAACAAAGGCATTTGGAAAAACACCCAAGAAAAAGCAGGCAAACCGAATCTGATTTCATTTACCCGCGGGGATGAGAAATTTTATTATGAAATGCGGCCGATCGTAATTACGGACAATAAGGAAGAAATTCAGAGCGTTGTTATTCTCTTGCAGGATGTAACGAGTTTTAAAAAATTGGATCGCTTAAAATCCGACTTTATGGCGACCATCTCACATGAATTGAAAACGCCGCTTACTTCGATTAATATGGCCATTGATATCCTTTTGCGGAAAGTTAAAGGTGAACTCAATGCATCCCAGTCGGATTTATTGGCCGGAGCCAAGGAAGATGTAATACGTTTGAAAAATTTTGTGGCCAAACTTTTAGTCTTTTCCCGTTTGGAATCGGGAAATTATCCTTTAAACCTTCAAAAAATAGACGTGCGGCAATTGATTGAACATGCTGTGCGTCCGTTTAAAAGTCAATTTGCGGAAAAGGCCGTTAATTTTCAATTGCACATTGACCCGAATGCAAAAACGTTAACTGCCGATTTCGATAACCTGGTTTGGTGCATTTCCAATTTATTGCAAAATGCAATCGAGCATGTCGCGGCAAACGGGCACATTGAAATTCATGTAAAAAAGATAAATGGAGTTATGCGTTTTACCGTTCGGGATGACGGCCAAGGGATTCCGCCCGAAAGCCAAAAAATTATCTTTGAAAAATTTGTTCGTTTGGGGAAATTTGAAGAAAGCAAAGACGGCAATATCGGTTTGGGGTTGGCGATTGTGCGCGAAATTGTACATCGCCACAAAGGGAAAATTTGGCTGGAAAGCATACCTGACAAGGGGAGCGCGTTTTATTTTGAAATTCCGTTGAATTTAATTCAGGATTAAACCATGGAAAAAGAGCAACGACCAAGGGTTCTTCTGGTAGATGACGAACCGAATATTCTTAAAACCATGACCATTTGTCTGGAAGAAATCAACATGAAAGTTACCGCTTGTAAACAACCGCAACAAGCGCTTGAGTTGATCCTTAAACAACCGTTTGATTTGGCGTTTATCGATTTGAAAATGCAACCGATTGACGGACTAACGCTTTTGGAAGAGATTCGTAAATATGCGCCCTCAACCACGGTGGTGATCATAACGGCGCACGGATCGGTAGAGAGCGCCGTTGAAGCCATGAAAAAAGGTGCCTATCATTATTTACAAAAACCGTTTGATTATCTGGAATTGCAAATTTTTGCCAAAAAGGTGCTGGAATATCATCAATTACAGCAGGAAGTGGAGCGCTATCGCGAGCAATTGTCCTATTGGGCGGAAACCAATGACATCGTTACGCGCAACAAAGACATGCTTGAAAAAATTCAATTGGCCCGCCAAATTGCACCTTCCGATTTGTCCGTTTTAATCGAGGGGGAAAGCGGAACCGGTAAGGAATTGTTTGCCGAGTTAATTTACCAAAGCAGTGATCGGGTAAATAAGCCGTTTGTTAAAATCAATTGTGCGGCCTTACCCGAAAATTTATTGGAGAGCGAGTTATTCGGACATGTAAAAGGCGCTTTTACGGGAGCGATTAAAGATCGAAAGGGTCGCTTTGAATTGGCGGACGGCGGTACTGTTTTTCTGGATGAAATCGGTTCATTGTCACCTTCGCTTCAGGCAAAATTATTACGGGTTCTGCAACAAAAGGAGTTTGAACGTTTAGGGGAAAGCGTTACACGTAAAGTGGATGTACGCATTATTGCGGCGACGAATACCGATTTGGAGCAAGCCATGGAAGAAGGAACTTTCCGTCGTGATTTATTTTACCGATTAAATACGGTACGTATAAAACTTTTACCTTTACGCGAACGTCCGGAAGATATTCTTTTGCTGGCACAGTATTTTGCGGAAAAATTTTCTGATTCCAAAGATGTTAAAATTGCTCCCGATGCGGTTAAAGCATTGAAGGCATACCATTGGCGAGGAAACGTCCGCGAACTGGAAAACGTTATTAAACGCGCTGTTATTCTAGCCAAAAACAATATCATTGAATTAACCGATTTGCCCGAAGAAGTCCGCTTTGCTTTGCAGAATCCGCAACGCTTGCTGTCTTTGGAAGAAATGGAGAAGCAACATATTCGCAAAGTATTACAAACGGCCTCGGATTTGAATGAAGCGGCAAAAATTTTGGGCATCGATCCGGCAACGCTTTGGCGCAAACGCAAACGGTATAATTTGTGAAGGCGTTACGTTTAACGGTTAATTCGTTAAATGGGTGAATGAGGTAGCGTTAAGGGTTAAAGGGAGAAGCGTTATTCGTGTATTCGTTAAGCGTTAATCGGAAATCATTGTTTGTGCAGCCGGTGGCGCGCGCCCGTTGTTTGATGCGATTCTCAGAGCTGTCATTGCGAACGATCCTGCGCGCCTGCAAGCAGGAGAGTGAAGCAATCCCTTCCACCATTCCCGGCCAGTGCTACTTTGTGGGAGAGTGCTTTGGCGCATCACTAATATTGACATGTTGTGGCGCGTCCGTCTCTCGATAAGATTCTGCCTTTCATCTTGCGTTGTCCTAAGTAAGGGCGAAGCATTTCCGTAAAGATGTTGCAAACTCAAAAAATTTAACATTGTGCAACCAAAAACGCCGATTAATCCTTTATTTGTTAGGGAAATGCTTCGCCCCTACCAGTGTCGGCAGAATCACTCGGGAACCGGACACGGTTGCCACAACAGTTCCCAGTTCCTAATTCCCAACTAATTAGGACTTCCATTGCGATTCCCAATGCAGTAGGTAGAAGCAATCCTTTCAAAAGCAGCAACGGATGTAAGAAATTCTTCATTCCGCTGCAATTACTCACATGTCATTCGTGCATTTTTCAATATTGATCCCGTGTTTTTAATTTCTTGTTAAAATTAAGAATTTACCTTTTCTCGCCAATTTCATCATTGCATCTTGCAAGAAAAAAACAATCGAATTTGTTTTGATGTAATTTATTTAAATAACCAAATAACAAGTAATTATAGCCCGTTGATTTTTATGGCATGGATTTTGGACTCTTGGATGTTGAATATGTGTTTTACTAAAAAAAGGAGTCGAATCATGTCACAAAAAAAATTAAAACAACAATACCGCAAAGTGTTGGAACTATCTCTTGTATTTTCTTTACTTTTGCTCATCTTAACATTTTATTCGTTTAAAAAATATGAGCACAAAGTGGAGTTGCCACCCAAGCCGAATATCAAATTGGAAGTCATCAAAATACCGATCACAAAAATGCCCGAAAAACCGCCGCGACCTCAGCTTCCTTCCGTGCCCGTTGGTAGCGATGACGATGAAATCCTGGACGATGTCCCGATTGATCTTTTTGAAGGAAACCAAAACATCGATTTCTCGAAATTGCCGCCGCCTCCTAAAGACGAAGAACCCGATACTTTTGAATATATTGCGGTGGCATTTAAACCGAAATTAATCAAACGGGTTGCTCCCGTGTATCCGGAATTAGCACGTAAGGCAGGGATTCAAGGAACTGTGGTGGTTCGGGTACTGATCGGAACAGACGGGAACGTTGAGAAGGCAGTAATTTTTAAATCGATTCCCATGTTGGATGAAGCTGCTTTAACCGCAGCAAAGCGTTTTAAATTTATTCCAGGCCGACAACGTGATAAAAATGTAAAGGTGTGGATGTCCATTCCGTTCGTATTTAAGTTGAAGTGATCCGTAGAAAATAATACCAATAAAAAAGGCTGCCTCCGAATCCAGAAGCAGCCTTTGTGATTTAGAAGGGAGGATAAGATTATTTGAGTAAGGTCATGCGTTTTTGAATCTTGAAGTTACCATACTTCAATTCGTAAATGTACATGCCCGAAGCCACTTTCTGACCGGCATTGTTCGTACCGTCCCACTGAACCGAATGTTCACCGGCAGTCAGCAGTTCGTTGTTAACCAATGTTTTGATCTTTTGACCCAACGCATTGTAAACCGTCAAGCTGATCTGCTTATTGATCGGCAGATAGAATTTGATGGTTGTTGTCGGGTTGAAGGGGTTCGGGTAGTTTTGTTCCAGTTTGTAATCTTTGGCCGTAATGATGTTCCAGGAATGGTTCAAACCGGTAACCGTACCGAATTCATAAACCTGCAACCAACGTTTTGCTTCATCGGGAATGGGTACGCCGCCTGCGCTATCTTGCGGAACCGTACTACCTGCAACCAAATAACTAGCAACAACTTCTTTATTGCCGTCGCCGTCCAAGTCAACTTTCGGTACATTAACATCCCAGACCGGGCTCATAACCGGTTGACCTG
>JALWEA010000082.1 GCA_027039465.1 Calditrichia bacterium
AACGTTTCCCTTAACTCTTACACTCTTAACCCTTAACCTTTCTTTCCCTTTCTCCATTTTAAGTTGGAAAAATTGCCCTAAAATGAGTAAATTAAAAGACATGAAAACAATATTGCTAACTTTGCTTCTAAGCGTCGGGTTATTTGCACAAAATGAGCGGCTCAATGATCGCTTCGCATTCTTGCAACAAATTTATTTTGAAAACACACATGGCCGCTACGATCGATATTTGGAATCGAGTTTGGAAGCCTTTCTGCAAAAACATCCGCATTTCGATCAGGCCGATCAGATTATTTTAATGTTAGGCGATGTACAATTAAATTCCCAAAAGCCGTATTCCGCTTTCATTCAATACATCAAAACTCCCACACTTTATCCAAAAAGCGACATTGTGCCGAATGCTAAGAAAAAGCTGAATCAACTTTTAAAGAAAATTCGCAACGTATCCTTTCTTGAAAAAAAAGATTCGATCTTAAATTACGTTAACCAAAAGCATTATTTTGATTCTCCGGAAGAAGCGACCGTCGATCTGTACAACTTTCTATTTTCTTTAAACATACCCAAATTACGTCGTCCGCTTTTGGCAGATTTGAACCGATTTACGCGTAGCTGCCGTTCTTTGAATCAACAAGGCGATGTTATTCTTTATTTGAAGGGTCGTTTAAACGAAGCGTTAGGAAATTTTTTGGCCGCAGAAGCCAACTTTCGGGAATTGATGGCTCTTTACAAAAAAAGCTTGTTTTATCCGGATGCTCTTTTTTATACGGCCTTTATCGATTACAAACATCTGAAAAAATTTGAAGAGGCCAAGAATGATTTTGTGCAGATTATTAACACTTACCCGGACAATGAAAATGCGCCAAGAGCCCAGTTTTATTTGGCGGACTTGTACGCCAACGGCCTTGATTCCCTAAATGCCGGAATTGACAATTACCGTTTGTTTGTGGATGCCTTTCCGGAGCACCCACTTTTTAAATCGGCTTTCAAACGGTTAACTTTGCTGCTCTTCAAAACCAAGCGTTACGAAGAAGCCGTCACATTAATCGGATTACATTTAAATAAGCATGCGCAGGATTCCACCTTTTATTCTTTAGTGGATTCCATGGCTCAAATTTTTACCAAACGTTTCAAGAAATACGAATATGCGGCGCGGTGTTACGTTTTGCTGGCTTCGACCAATCCGCATGCAACCAAAAGCCCCTATTATTTGTACCAGGCTGCCCGTATTTACCGTAAATTTCTCAAGGATTACGGACGAGCTGCCGATATTTGCCTGCGGTTAAAAAAGAACTATCCCGAAAGCCCGTACTCGGTTAAATGCCAGCTACTAATCAAAAAGAGGGTCAAGAAATAAGCGCACGGTAATGCGGTGGATGTTTCCCAGTTCCGATTGATAGGCCGTAAAAGAATAGTCAAACGAAACTTTGGGAATACTCAAACCGATGCCGGTGTTAAAACGCTGCAAATCGTCCATTCCGCTGCGTAAGGTAAGCAAATGTTTGTAATTGACCTCAATGCCCCAAAAGCTATCCAAACTCATCGGTCCCAAATGAAATTGACTGGCGTATTTTCGCCCTTCAAACAACATCTGAAAATCAACCGCAGGTTGGATGCCTAAATTCAGCGGCTTAAAGTTCCACAAGTAACTCAATCCGAAGCGCAATGAAGGCGGAATAAATTCCTTCTCATTGGTACTCCAGGCGATCATGGTGGTGGTAACGTCTTTAAGCATCAATCCCAGGCGCAACTGACTAAACCAGCGATATTGCATTCCGAAATCGAAACCGAGTCCCAGTGCATTGGCAACATTAAAATCCCGATAAATAAATTTTACATTCATGCCGTACTGAAAATTCGAATTGGCTTTGTGGCCGTAACTCAGGTAAAGAACGTAATCACCGGTATTAAATGTTTTTATCCTGGAATAATCAACCTTGTCATCCGCTTCGTTGTAGGCCTGACGACTGTCCTTAATGCCGTTAACCGTAAAATAGTAAAGCGAGAGTCCCACCGTGGAGTTGGATTTGAGCGGATGGGAAACGGCCAAATAGTCATGCTGAATGCTGCTAATGAATTGCTTGCTGTGGGTGAACTGAATTTGCAATCCCTGCGCATTAGCCAAACCGGCCGGATTCCAATACGAAGCGGAAGCATCGTTGATCATGGCCACCCCGGCTCCGGCCATCCCTGTCAATCGGCTTCCGGCGCCCAGATTCATGAATTCTCCGGCATATTTCTTAAAACCACCGGCAAACGTCGAACCGGCGATTAATAAAATCAAAACTATTAAAAATCCTGCCTTGCGCATGGTATTCCTCAATTTTCTAAATAACACTCAACAAATAAGCGGTGACCACGGGAATAAGCAAATTGTCATCGATTCCCAAAGGCAATAGTTCCACAATCGTCATGATCAAGGCCACAATTAGTCCGCCCCAACTGTACTGCGTAAAAGCCAAAATAATAAAGGAAGCCATAAAGTAAAAAGCGGCCGAACCTTCCAACGATTTATTCCAAAATCTGTTTTTACCCCAAAGGCGCCCCACAATGGCTGCGGCGGGATCGGCCAGGCTCACAAACAACATTCCGATAATCGCCGGTTTTTCTTTAAAAATAGCAACCGTAAGCAGCATGCCGATAAGCATCGTCGTTGCACCGGTTAAGTGGTTATGCGCCTCTTTCTCCCGTAGTAATGGTCCAAATATACGTAAAAAAATTTTTCGGACAAGGGCAATTTTCATCCGCAAAATATCAACAAACAAAAAACCGGCCAAAAGAACTAAAAGCCCGTTAACGACCCACTCTTTTTGGTGCGTTATTGCGTAAAAAAGCGGGATGGCCAATAAAGTAATGTGAATGGCCTTTCGCTCGAGTTCATGTTTTAAAGTAGGATTCCCTGTCACTTCCCTGTTCCGAATTTCTTGGTTAGCTCCTTTAACGCTGCGCAGGCCTGAGCGATCGATTCCGCCTTGAAAATGGCATTCCCGGCAACCAAAACATCAGCGCCTGCTTGCAGAACCGACGGCGCGGTTTGGGTATTAATCCCCCCGTCCACTTCGATTAAAAAGGAGGCTTTCATTTCCTGACGCATACGCGCCAATTCCTGAATTTTTTGTAACGTGTACGGAATAAACGATTGTCCGCCAAAACCGGGATTAACCGACATGATGAGTACCAAATCGACGCTGTTTAAAAGGTGCCGAATGGTTTCCACCGGCGTTGCCGGATTAATGGAAACGCCCGCTTTGCAGCCAAGATTTTTAATGTGGTTTATCGCCCGATCCAAATGAACGCAGGCTTCCTGATGAATGGTAATGTAGCGCGGTTCAACCTTGGCAAACCAATCGATGAACTTCATTGGGTCGTTTACCATGAGATGCGCATCAACCGGCAAAGCGGTAATGCGTTTAACGGCTTCAACCATCATTGGACCGAATGTAAGGTTGGGCACAAAATGCCCGTCCATGACATCAACATGAATCAAATCGGCGCCGTTCTGTTCCACGATTTTGATTTGCTCCTGTAATCGTGTTAAATCCGCGGATAAAATTGAAGGTGCTAAATAGGCCACAACTATTCCTCTTTTACTGGTAACTGACTTACGGTTAATCGGACGCTTTGAATCTGATCGACGGGCGTCCCCTTTTTCACACTTTGGCTGAGAACGGTTTCGGGCAAAATATCTTCTTTGTATTCGTACTCGACCTGAATATTCTTAACACCTAAAAGTTGCAACTGCTTTTTGGCGGCATCCAAACTTTTACCAACCAAATCCGGCATTACTTTTTGCTTTGGCATGGGCCCGAGACTGATGGTCAGGTCGATTTTTGTGCCTGGTTTTACTTTCTGTCCCTGCGGAAAGGATTGTCCGATAACCACATCCTGCAAGGCCAAATCGGAATATTCGTAATACAAATTACCCAATTTCAGTCCTTTGGATTTCAAAATCAGTTCCGCCTCTCTAGGTGATTTAAAGAACAGGTTTGGCATAATGATGGGTTTTTCGCCGATACTGACGGTAACGTAAACATGGCGACCTTTTTTGACTTTACTGTAAGCGGCCGGTTGCTGTTCGGTAATGGTACCGGGAGCAAAATTTTCATCGTAAACCGAATCTTTAACCACCAACTGAAAACCCGCTTTAGCCAAAGAATCCCTAGCCTGTTCCAAAGGCATTGAAACCACATCCGGTAATTCGTATTCCTGACCGAGCCGTACGTACCAGGGCATAATGACGTCGTTAAACAGCAAAACGATTAAAATGAAAGCGATCAAAGCCGTTAAATAGCGGATGATTCGCAATTTCCAAAGTTTTTCAAATCGGTTTGAATTCATAAATAAAACCTTTTTAAATGATCAATTTCAATAAGATTAATATGGAGCCCGCAAGTTCATTATTTCAACCCATCCCCGCCCCGATTCTCGGGATGCCCAATTAGCTGTGGACATTTGTTTAATTGTTTGAATTTCTAAATTGTGCGCTTGCCAATTCAATTGACTGCCTTTGCTGTGTTTAGCCCCCCTAAATCCCCCTCACAGGGGGACAAAAAATAGTTTGTAAAATTGTGTGCTCAATACCCAATTTTGTGGCAGTTCTGTATTTGTTTCTTCTCCAAATCGCTGAATTAACTTCTAACCGGGCGAAATCATTCGTGCCGTTTTGCGTCCCCCTACGAGGGGGACAACAGGGGGTGGAAAAAACAAATGTCGCTGCCAGTACTTTTGCATTCATCTCTCGCTGCGCCGGGAATGACAGGTTTGGTTCCATGTCACTGCCTTAATAATCAGTGGCGTTAGCCATGGTTCCCGGCCTACTATTGACATGTTGCGGCGCGTCCGTCCCTCGATACGATTCTGCCTTTGATGTTGGACGTTCGATGTAAGGGCGAAACATTTCCGCCAAGATACTGCAAACTTAAAAAATTTAACGTTATGCAACCAAAAACATCGATCGATTATTTATTTGTTAGGGAAATGCTTCGCCCCTACAAGTCCGGCAGAATCATTCGGGAACCG
Source organism: Calditrichia bacterium (assembly GCA_027039465.1). GTDB lineage: Bacteria > Calditrichota > Calditrichia > Calditrichales > Calditrichaceae > Caldithrix. The sequence continues at coordinate 5,017 of JALWEA010000082.1, forward strand.
GACGCGGGCAAAGGCAACCTGTTGTCGAGTAGAGACCGCGCCAGCAGGATCGTATCGAGACACGGTTGCCGTACCAGTTCCAAGTTTCCGGGTAGAGCGGTTTGTTACCGCCCCGCTCCCCCACAGACCCGGACGAGCGGATTTCCCGCATCCGGTTCCTGCTAATTCGGATTCGCTGAAAGATAACTATGGTATCT
>JALWEA010000083.1 GCA_027039465.1 Calditrichia bacterium
TAAAACCGCGGTCTTCCTGCATGACCAGCCGAATTTTAAAATCAAATAACGGAGCGATTTCCTGCAAAAACGCAACGATCGGTTCGCCGGATCCGTCGTCGGATACAATAACCTCCGCCGGAATCAAGGACTGGCTCCGAATGGAAATCAGTGCTTTGTGTAAATAGTCCAAACGATTGTATGAACTAATAATAACGGAAATAGGCTGCACGGGAACCTTTCATTGATTTATTAAAGAAAAGAATTTAGCAGATTTAAAGGACGGACACAAATTGAGAAGCCCTAATGCCTTTGACATCACGCACTATCTGTTATTGTTCTCCTTCTTGCCGCGCATACTCTTTTAAAAAGCGCACTACGCGCTCACTGCTATTTCCATCCTGAAACTTCCAGAAACGCTGAAGTAAAAGATTCTGTTTTTCAGTGGGAGTCAATTCTTCAAGATTTTGCAGAACGCTAAGCAATTGTTCAAACGTTTTTACAATCGGCGGGCAAACAGCTTCATCATACTCAAAATACAATTCCCGCAAACGCACATACTCCTGCAAATCGAAGGGATAAAAAATAATCGGCTTTTTAAGAAGCAAATAGTCAAAATAAATGGAAGAGTAATCGGTCATTAAAGCGCTGGTAAACGGCAAAAACGGATACAGATCGAGCTTGGCGGTTAAGGTTTTAATATGGCTCAGGTCTTCGAAGGTCTGCAAGCTGACATCATTGGGATGCAACTTAATAAGCAACAGGGCATTTTGTCGCGCTAAAATTTCATTCAGTTTTTGCAGATCAGGAAAAGCCTTTTGCAAAAAATTCGATCGATCGTCCCGCCAGGTGGGCATGTAAAGCAAAACATGATCAAACGGGCGCACCATTTTCACCAGCTCATGAAGCGTAGTCGGTTCATTGCGCTCGATGTGCTCTGAAATCTGCGTTTCGTTTTTAAAGAAGATATCGGTTCTCGGATAGCCCAATGCCGGACATTGTTCTTCACGGATGCGAAAAGCGCGGGCAAATATTCGGCTGACCTCGGCCGAGGTCGACAGCACGAAATTCGGTCTGCGATAGAAGTACGGTTTGAAAATGCGTAAAAACAGCGGCTTTTTTTGGTAGCGTTTGGCCAAAGGGCCTGTGGTGATATCGAACTCGATTTTTTTTAAGGGAATACCGTGCCACAGGTTAAAAACAACCGCACCGCCCGATGTCCAAAAGTTAATATCATCAACATACGCGCTGATAATGTAAAACTTTGCCTTTAAACCGTAGAAAAAACCCTTGAAACTCCATTTGTAAAGTACGGGTAAATTTTGTTCTTTCAGGAACCGAATCAATTGCGGTTTGTCGGAAACCATGTAGGCTTTAATTTCGGGATGATTTCGCAGAACATGTAGAAACAAATATTTGGCATTGTCCAAAAAAGCATTATTCATTGGGCCGAATAACCAAAGCGAAGAATCGCGCGGCCAAATTTTGGAGAGCCAATAAAGCGGATAAAATAAAAACGCCCGCACCTTGTGTGATTTCAATATCCCCTTGGCCATCGTTATTCCAAATCATTTAGGATTTGTTCCAACACATCAATGGCTTCGCGTAATTTGGCCGGTGAAATTTGCAGCAGGCTTTTGAGTGAGTTTTTTAATTGACTGGATGAAATATCTTTGGTTCTGGGTAAATATATTACCTCACAGTATTCTTTC
>JALWEA010000084.1 GCA_027039465.1 Calditrichia bacterium
CATAACTACGTAGACACCCCTCTATGTTGAAAATTACGAGCATCGGGAGACAGAGTATGGAAGAAAGTGTATGGGGCTAAATAATGACCATGTGAACTTAATATGTCAATAGTAGGCCGGGAACCATGGCTGGCACCATGGATTATTAAGATGGTGACATGAATTAATTGGGAATTAGGAACTGGGAACTGGTACAGCGTCCGGTTCCCGAGTGATTCTCCCGACACTTGTAGGGGCGAAGCATTTCCCTAACAAATAAAGAAATAATCGGTGTTTTTGGTTGCACAACGTTAAATTTTTTGAGTCTGACGCGTTTTGACGGAAATGCTTCTCCCTTACTTCGAACATCACAAGATAACAGGCAGAATCGTATCGAGGGACGGACGCGCCACAACATGCCAATGGTAACGATCGCACAATCGGGAGAGTGAAGCAATCCCCTCTGAATTTTTAGGGGTTGAGTTCGTGCTGAATAGTTTGTAATGGCAACATGCTGCGAATTGTGATATCATCTTAATAATCAAGGTTAAAGCCATGGTTTATGCATTACAATAACATGGGAAAAATTAAAAAACCAGTGGATTAAAGCGACTAAAATGAAACAAACAACAAAAGAAATAGGCTTACATATTCTTAAAACCGGAAGGCAAGCCTCAATCATCTTTTTGATTTTAATCCTGCTATTGGGCACGGATTTGCTTTGGGCGGCAGGGCGTAAGATCGAAAAAATTATTTTCAGTAAAGTACGCTTTGAAGGAGAAACAGAACTTAGCCAAATCATTAATTCCAAAAAGAACGGACTTTACGAACCGAGATTGGTTAAGCTGGATCGACTTCTATTGACCAATTATTTTAAGAACTACGGCTTTCTGAATGTTCAGGTGCGCGATAGTGTGGTATTAAATCGACGTACCAACAAAGTACGTCTGTACTTTTTAATTCGCACCGGCCCGCGGTTTTACTTAAATAAAGTTTTACTTAAAGGCGTACATGATATTCCTTTAAAAAAGTTAAAACCGGCCTTAAAACCGCTTAAAATAGGTGCGCCTTTCAATGAGGATGCCATCAACACATCCATTCATGCACTTGAAAATATTTATTACAATTCCGGTAAACCTTATGTGCAAATCAGAACGCAATATTTATTTGAACAGGATTCCCTGATTTCCGTCTATTTCAATATTCATGAAAATGCCACGGTTTATATTAAAGATATTCAATATTCGGGCATGCAGCTCGTACAAAAATTTTGCATCCGCAGGGAACTCGAAATAAAGCCGGGAGATATTTACAATCGTCAAGCTTTAAACAAGTCTCAACAAAACTTATACGCTACCGGTTTATTCCGTTACGTACGATTTACTTTGGAGCCCGAAACGCAAGATTCGACACAGGCGGTTTTAAAGATTTTCGTACAGGAAAAGAAAGCGCATTGGGTCGGTTTTAGGCTGGGCATTGCACATGATCAGGATATTTATTACGGAAACAAACTGGAACTAACATTGCAAGGCGGACATCGCAATTTGTTCGGTACAGGACGCAGCATTAGCTTGTTTATTACACCTTCCTTTTATTACAATTTTGAAAAAAATAAAATTTACAATCCGGATAATCAGGCCACGCTTATTTATGTGGAACCCTGGATTTTTGCCACGCGAACACCAGGCGTATTCAAAATATCGTTCAGCCAATACCGGCCGGTGTACAGCGCCCATTTTGACATATACCGCACTTCGTTCGATTTGGACAAACGCTATGAAAAAGGCACCGAACTAAAAGCAGGCTTTTCCGCCCGTCTGGTTAAGTTATTAAAAGAAGGAACCATTGACACAACGCAGATTAATCCGCTGGATGTCAATAAAAATGCCGTTTATGCTCTTTCGTTTTTCTGGAAACGGGATAAGCGCAAGAACATTTTCAATCCGCAGGACGGCTCATACACGGATGTCAGTATGTCGTTTAGCTACAGCCGCGGCAAAAACGAAGCCGGGAATTTTGAAATAAATCGCTATCTGACGCTCATCAGTTCCTGGCAACGCTACCAACCGTTCCGGCCCAAAGTTTTAGGTTTCCCACGATGGCACTTTACTTTTGCCACGCGTTTGAAGGCAGGCGCTATTTTAGAACCGGTACCCAATAAATCCATTCCTTTTGATGACCGATTTTTTGCCGGTGGCGCAACCACCGTGCGCGGCTATCACGAACAGATGCTGGGGCCGGCTTTTTCTTACGACGCCAATGGGAAAATTAAACAGGCTGCCGGAGGCAAAGCTTTGTTCTTAGCCAATGCGGAATTACGCATTCCTTTGTTCTGGTTTGTGGTTCTGGAAACATTTATCGATTCGGGCAATGTTTGGGCCGAATTGCGTGATGTAAATCCTTTGCAAATCAAAGTCACCGGCGGATTCGGTTTGGCCTTTATTACGCCTTTGGGACCTATCCGAATCGATTACGGCCATTTAATTACCAAAGACAAATACGCACCCACCAATTACGCCATTCACGCCGGATTATATTTTGCTTTCTGATTTGCAAAAGGACAAGGTTCCTTTTGATTAAATAGATTTTTAGTAGGATATTAAAAAGACAAAAAGAAGAGATATAATACAAGAAGCAATAGAAAAAATTTTGCTGATAAAAAATTCAAATAATCTAAATACCTCCCCAACGGATTTGAAAATAATTTTTAACCGATTATCTTAACCCAAATCCTTTTTTAATTTTTCAATTTCTTTTACGGATAATCCGGTAACGCGGGCAATAAGATTTACATCAAAACCTTCTTTTAAAAGCCGCATTGCCGTTTTTATGATACCTTCTTGTATACCGTCTCTTTTCCCTTTTTGTATACCTTTTTGCATACCTTCTTGTAAGCCATTTTTCCAACCTTTATCTACCCATTTTTTCTGTATTTCTTGTAAAGTTTCCACTAACATGGTATGTTCACTCCCTTGGCTTATTATTTCTTTGATTTTTATTTCGGTATTTGTGGCTCTCTTCATTAACATTTCAAACCAATCGCCAAATGTGGCCACTAAGTTTGCATCCATCTCCGATTTAACAATTCCGATAATCTCTTCTAATACGTCTTCCAATTCGTTTTCGTTCCGGGCGTTTTCCAAAAGGAAAATAGCGCTCACCAAATTATTCTTTAGTTTCACCAAACTTCGTTTGCTGAAACTACCGATATCAATCGTAAAATATTTAAAACGAAACAAATATTCGCGCAGAGAAGGATGCGCTAATTCGACCATCTCCTGAAGACTTTTGGCCGCGTACCAACGAGGTTTCCCATTGTAAAGCAACAACGGAAAAACCGCCGGTAATTTTTTGTTCTTACTTTTGTGCAGCTCACTGGCGTAAAGATTCAAAATATAACTGGCAAAGCGTAAGGGCATATTCTTATCCACGTTCGATTGAAATTCCAAAAGCAAATACAGATAAATTTCCGAGCCCTCTTTTAACGGCAGCTTCCAGATAAGATCCGCTTCCTTTTTTTCAAAAAGACGATCAATAAAGCTTACCCGTTGCAAGGTTATTTTGTCAAAGTCGATCAGCTCCACCCATTTCATGCGCACAAAGCCTTGCAAAAGATATTTGACAAAGCCCGGGTGGCTGAACAATTTTTTGTAAGAACGATCGTAAAAATCTTTAACGGTTTCGTTTCTCTTTACCATAGTTAGAATATAAAATATTATCAGGGAATGTCAAGCTTTTAGCGTTTTCGATTTTGGAAATATTTTCTAACGGATCAAAAGCATCTTTTGGGTAGCAATGGACTTACTGCCTATTACCAAACGATAAAAATAAAACCCGCCGGTCAAGTTGCTGCTTGGATGGTTATCGCGTGCTGCACCTTGCGCATGGGTTTATTCAAGATTGTCTCTACCTTGCGGCCTTGAATATCAAAAAACTCCAAACGAGTATTTGATACTTTCGGAATGGTAAAGACCACTTTGGTTCGTACGTTAAAAGGTATGGGAAAATTTATTTGCAGGGTAGATTGCCGAGAGCACGATCTTCAACTAACGGTAATTAAAAAGCTATTCGTCTTGAAATTTATTCTGCTCTTTCATTCAATTAAAATTAAAGGCAAGCCCAAGGGGACTTGCCTTCTTTATGGAAAATTTATTTGGAAATACGTTCTTTGAATCTTTGTAAGCGGGAACGTAATGAATCAAACAGGCTACCCGTTTTTTCTTTGTTTTCGATTTTTTCTTTGATGTTTTCCATATCCTTAATGATCTCTTTGAATTCCTTATCGTGACTGCCATAACCTAAAGCTTCGGCTACTTTAATTTGATATTCGGCATTTTTGATCAATTGCATGGCTTTCTGCGGATGGACTTCGGCCGAATCGGCAGCAAGATCAATCATAGCTTGAGCATTAATCACAGGAATAGGAATGCTAACTTCCCGAACCACAATGGTACTTAATGCATTGACCAAAACAGCCTTTGCCTCATCAAATTTGCCCTGATCCGTTAAACGTGCTGCTAACTTGATGGCAGTGGGATAAGTTTGCAGAGGAATATTGGTAGTGGTTATGCGAATCTCGCTAACCATATTGTCAAGTAAGTGTCTCGCTTCTTGTAAATAACCCTTATCCACTAATTCTTTAACTCTTTTGTGCAAAGCTTCAATTTTATTTAAATCACCGATTAAATTTATTACTTGAGATGAGGCATCAATGGGGACTAATGCCAAATCGGGATTACGTTCTAACAAAATTTCCAATTTACCAAGGACCTTTTCCATATCCTTAAGCGCCTGATCTTTGTCCCCTTTGTCCAAAGCAATAATGGCTTTTTGCGTTTCCTGAATAGCGGTTAATGCTTCCTTGGCTAAGTGCTTTTGCGCCTTTTTTTCTTCAAAAGCCTGTTGACGTTTGATATTAGCCAATAATGAATCTCTGGCAATACTTAAAGTATCAGCGATACGCCCTTGGTTGTGCTCCTCAACGCCAACTACTTTTTTTGACTGCAACGCGGCAGCACTTTGCTGTTCGTTACTTTTCCCACAGCCAGTCAGCAAAAAGACTAATGATAAAATACTTATCCATAATCCTGTTCTACGGAACATAATTAATTCTCCTTATTTTGTTAATTGTACATTTTATTAGTTTGTCAGTTTGTTAGGTATACCTGTCACTTATATTTACAAAAAGTATACCA
>JALWEA010000085.1 GCA_027039465.1 Calditrichia bacterium
TTCAGGGACTGATAGCAATCAGTCCCTGAAATAAAAATACTTATTTATTAAACACGTATGTTTACTTTCCAGAGAGAAGTCTGGATAGGTAATAAATGGATGTTGAAATAATAGCCAACCCCGACGTAACGGAAAATATCTCTTTTACCGTGTACCATCTTGTATGGTTCACATAAATCACATCTCCAGGCTTTAGTTTGATTTGATCTTCCGTCACTTTTGTAAGTTTTGAAAGATCCACACGAAACCTGCGTCGTGTATAAGTTCCGTTTTCATTTTTGCTGGTTCGAACCACTTCAACATCACTCAATTTGGCGTAGGTATTCGGCCCGCCCGCCAAAGAGATCAAATTAACCAAATCCGTTGAACTAGCAATCTCATACAAACCGGGACGTTGTACGAATCCCCAGATGCTCACCGTGATGGTAATATCACCCGGTTTGGCATAATAATAATTCACCGAGCGACCGGCCATCATCCGAGTAGCCATGTTAAGTTGATCGACCTGAGCCAAAGCAGGACTTATTAAAGCAAAACTTAAAAGCACAAATGCAAGAAATTTAAACTCAAATATTTTTTTTATCATCGCTCTTCCCTGAAATTTTAATCTTCAACAGTCGATTTTTTCTTTTTGGATTTTTTCCCCGGATTATGATGACCATAGGTATAATACCCGTAGTAACCGTAGTAGCGGCTCTTGTATTGGCCATAATAACTGCCGTAAGCGCGTTTAATATCAAAATTATTCATGGCAACACCTAATACATGGGCGTTAACACGTTCCAATTGTTCAATGGAATGTTCCAGTTCATCCATAACGGTTGTGCCGGCCAAAATAATGAGCAATGTTCCCTCAACTTGCGTTGATATTATCGAAGCATCCGTTACCGCTAAGACGGGAGCCGAATCAAAGATCACAATATCGTACATCGTCTTAAGCTTCTCGATTAATTCATGCGTTTGGGGCGCAGCCAACACTTCGGAAGGATTCGGAGGAACAATACCGCAGGGAATAATGGATAAATCTTTAATGCCGGACTCATGCACAATTTCATTAAATTCATTTTTGCCGAACAAATAATTAATCAACCCTGGCTCTTTGGGTAAGCCGAATAAACGATGCACCGAAGGACGGCGCAAGTCGGTATCAACAAGCAACGTATTGATCCCTGCTTGGGCAAATGTAATGGCAAGATTGGCGGCAGTGGTTGATTTACCTTCCTTCGGGTTGGGACTAGTAACCACAAAACTTTTTAGCGGTTTATCCAATCGGGCATATTGCAAATTGGTTCTTAATCGCCTGTATCCCTCTGCCACTGAAGATCTCGGATTTAAATAAGCCACCAAATGTTCGTCTAGTTTAACACTTAAATCCTGCACTTTGCTTTGCGATAAAAGTTGGGAATCCATGCTCGGAATGATCGAAAGCGGTTGCATGCCCCTTTTCTTCAAATCTTCCGGTGTGCGAATACTTACGTCCAAATATTCTAACAAAAAGACCAAACCAATGCCAAGGCCAAGTCCCAGTAAAGCGCCCAACATCAAATTCATCCTGACCTTGGGCGATATGGGAATTTCCGGCACAATGGCTTTATCGATAATTTCAATATAGCCGAACTGAGATTGCTCGGCTATCGTAGCTTCTTGATATCGCTCTTCTACCATAAGATAGAGCTTTTCGGCGGAAAGTCGGGCACGCTGTAATCGGGCAAATTCAATACTCTTCTTCGGAATGCGTTCAAATTCCTTTTTATAAGATTGCAACACTTCTGCCAATGCTTTTTTCTTGGCTTCCAATGCTTGCAATTGAATTTGGGTTTCAAAAATTTTCTGTTTTACTTCAACCAAATATTTGGCCGGATCCGCCAACTGCCCCGGTAGAATCGATTTCAAATAATCATTGGTACGCTGACGTAATTTGGCGCGCAAATTGGCAATTTGGAGATCAATATTTTGCAGCTTTTCCTTGTAAATCGGATCATTTGAGGCATTGGGATTTTGCGAAATGGTGATATCACGCTCAACTTCCAGTTTAGCAATCTCTTCCTGCAATAGACGAATGTAAGGATCACCGGCTTCGCTCATGATCTTAGCAACATTGGGTTCTTGCTTGGCAATTTGTTGCCTGTAAAAATTAAGAGATTCCTGAACCGATTGAATTTGAATATCAATATCATCATATTGGGCTTGCAAATTGGAAAGTTGTTCAATGACCTTCTTGGATTCATCGTCGATGGAAACAATGCCTGTTTTTTCCATGTAATTTTGCAGGGCCTGCTCCGCTTTCTGCAATTCTTTATGTTTAATTTCCAACTGCTTACCTAAAAATATACGTGCCGCTCTGGAACGCGTACGACTCATGCGCAAATTCCGATCATAATAGGCTTGCGCATACAAGTTTGCAATTAAAGCGGCATCTCTGGGATCCGAACTTTTTACGGTAATTTTAATCACTTCCGAATCCCGAACCGGTTCAAATTCAACCGTTTTAAACAACGTTTCCGTCAATTCGGCTAACGTGAGAACTTCCCGAGGATTCTCTTCATCTTCCGGTGCACGAATGCAGTGTAAGATAACTTTGGAGTTATCATAGTAACGCTTATCAAGCAACTTACGGGCTACTTCGCTGGCAACCGAACGGGATTTCAAAATTTCCAACTCATTGTTCAAATTCTGTGTTATACCAAGCCCGGTGGGATCGAACAACATCAAACTACCTTGGCCCTTGCTTTGCGTATTGACCAATACCGTTGAAGAAGCTTGATAAACGGGAGGACTCTTCATGGTGTAAATGACGGCGGTAATAAAAACAATCAAAAATGAAACCACAACAATCCATTTACGTCTTAGAATGATTTGCAAATAGTCCTGAAACTTTAAAGTTTCTTCTTCCGATTCCATTGCAAATGGCGCTTGGATAATTGGTTTCCCATTGCCCGGGAACCCATCACTTTCTGGAATATTTTTACCATTCATTACAATACCTTCTAAACAAAATTTATTTTCTTATTTTTTCTTCATGAAATTATTAAAACAATCGGATTCGATTGAAGGGATTAAAATATCTTGTTTTTCAATAAGTCAACGACAGTATTAATGTACAAGTCAATTATACAAAAATCAAGTCATTAAGTACTTAATATTAATAAAAAAAAATCGAATTAATTTTAATTAATATCACTTTTTTAATCATAAAATTATTTTTGATAGAATTTACCGATTAAATTAATCAAAACATCTATTTCATCGGATGTATTGTAAAAATGGGGTGAAATGCGCAGCATCCCATTCCGCACCGAACAAACCACTTGATTGGCCTTTAGATGCTCGAATAATTTTTCGGTTTCTTTTGCCTTGAACGTGTAAATTCCTGCCCAGTGCTTTTTATCGGGCGTATTGACCAATTGCAAACCGATTTCCTGCAAACCGTTAACCAACCGTTCGCCCAATTGCAATATCTTTTGTTCGATATTTATCAAACCGATTTCATTAAGCAGTTCCACGGAGGCGGATAATCCGACAATCCCCATGAAATTAGCCGTTCCGTATTCGTAGCGTTTGGCGTCCGGCAAAAAATCCAATTGGTAATCGAAAAAATCCCAGGCATTATTTACGGCCAACCAACCGGTAAATGCTGGATGTACTCGTTGAAACAAATCAGGTGAAAAATACATAAAACCCGCGCCCATAGGACCCATCAGCCATTTATGTCCCCCATTGGACATAAAATCGATATTAAACTCCCGAACATCAATGGGCAAAGCACCGAATCCCTGAATCCCGTCTACGGAAAAAATAATTTCCCTGCTTTTACACAATTCGCCGATGGCTTTCAAATCGTTTCGAAAACCGCTTAAGAATTCCACGTAACTGATTGTCAACAAACGCGTTCTGTCCGTGATCATGGCTTCAATGGTTTCAAGGGAAATCTTGCCTTCATCCGTAGGGATCAATTTAACAACTACGCCCTGACGTTCTAAATTCTTAAACGGATAAACGTTACTAGGAAATTCGCAATCCGGCACCAAAATTTCATCGCCTTCCCGCCAGGTTAGACCTTGAACCAAATGGTTAAAGCCCTCGGATGTATTGGTTGTAAAAGCGATCTGTCCCGGTTCCGCATGAATCATTTGCGCGATCAAGGCACGTAATTTGTCCCGAATTTTATCGGCTTCCTGAAAGCTATCGATATTACCGAATGTCCGATCGTCAATATACCATTCCAATCGATCGGTAACGCGCGTGGACAAGGGAGAAATTGCAGCGTGATTCAAATAAATCCTTTTTGAAGTAATGGGGAAAAGTCGGCGATATTTCTCAAAATCCATTTAAAGCCTCTGAATTTTCATAACAACAACGAAAAATGTAATTTAATACAAACATAAAAACGGCGCAAAGTTTGTATTTAATTTCGGCAAATAAAAGAATATGATTAATTTTTCGGTTTTTCACCCTTCCAGCGGTTCGCAATGAGCCAACCAATCTTGCGGCAATTCCTTAACATTCAATGAAACAATTCCGCCGATGATTGCTCCCAACGTATCCAAATCACCTATATTATTTACTGCGGTCCATAAGGCTTCCTTAAAATCGGAACCGAAATGCGTGGCGCACCATAAGCAATAAGGAACCGTATCCTGGGCCGAAACTCTCAAACCGGTCCCCAATTCTTTTGCCGCCCGCTGTGTTTCTTCTTTGGGAATTTGTCGTGCCCGAAGAATCCCGTCTTTCACCTGGGAATCAGGCAAATAATCCAAAATCATCGTAAAAAATTGCTCGGCATCCGTTAGAATCCCTTTAGCGGCTAATCCCGCTGCCAGAGCCACGGCAATAGCCCCGGCGCGTCCTTCCTTGTGGTAATGCGTAACCATGGCCGATTTATCCGCTTCATCCGTTAAACGATGCAAATCATCTTTAAAATAGGCGCCCAACGGTGCCACACGCATGGATGCTCCGTTTCCGTAGGAGCCTCCTTTAAATAAGGTTGGCGAAAGGTCTCGCCAGGAAGCTCCGTCGGCAATAGCGCGTAATAATCGCGCCGCTCCCCTTCCATAGCCGCGATGAGGCTCTTTGCTAAAACGGTAAGCAAATTTTTGAGCCAATTTATCCGGATTAATCCCGCCGTCTTCTTCCAACATTTCAACAATTGAAATAGCCATAGAG
>JALWEA010000086.1 GCA_027039465.1 Calditrichia bacterium
AATAGGTCGTTTTCTTCTTTTCGACCCAGCGCTTGGGTTGAAGGGCCTGCTTCTTGGGCCGAATGACGCCTTGCGGGCCGATCACCCAGCTCAGCGGCCGTTTTTCCTTGCCGATGGCTTCCTGCAAGACATTCAGTCCGTTCAAAAAAGCATCGGGTCTGGGCGGACAGCCGGGCACGTAAACATCGACCGGCAAAAATTTATCCACTCCCTGAACCACCGAGTAAATATCGTACATACCGCCGGAATTGGCGCACGAGCCCATGGAAATCACCCAGCGCGGTTCCATGAGTTGTTCGTAAAGCCGTTTGACGATCGGCGCCATTTTGATAAACATGGTACCGGCAACGATCATCAAGTCCGCTTCACGGGGCGTGCCGCGAATAACTTCGGCGCCGAAACGCGCCAAATCGTAGCGACTGGTAATGCTGGTGGCCATTTCCACATAGCAACAGGAAAGGCCGAAATTGAACGGCCAAACCGAGTTTTTTCTTCCCCAGGCAATAAGGTCCTGCAGCTTGCTGAACAGAATGGTTTCTTTAACTACTTCTTCAAACGATCCGTCGCCCTGAACCGGCGTTGTGTGATCGTTGGCTTTGCTTAACCACCACTTCATGATTTATGATTCACCTTATTTAATGATTTCATCCGTTTTAAGATTTCTTTGCCGTTGGGCGCGTAATTCAAAGCACCGATGCGCCATTCGTAAATTAAGACGATCAGTAAAATCCCGATAAAAATGGAGATACCGATGAAGCCGGCCCATCCGAGATTTTTAAAGGCAATCGCCCAAGAGATAATGAAGGCCGCTTCCAGATCGAAAATGATGAAAAAGAGAGCAATTAAATAATAATGGGCGGTAAATCGGATTTGAGAGGTTCCGGTGTGCACAATGCCCGATTCATAATATTCACCGGTTGCCCGTTCCTTATGCCGCTGTCCCAAAAGATAAGAAAGGCCGATCATGATGGCGACAAGGGCAATAACCGCAATGGTGTAAAGAACCAAAGGCCACAAGGGAGTCGATGCGCTTTGCAAAGAAAATCTCCTTTAAGAATCTAACGAAAAATTTCACTTTCAACTTTATTTTAAATACGCACAACGGCGTAAAAAAATTTCCAATTTAAGAAATTTTTCTCAAAACATTTTAGTAACTCGTTAAAGATAAAAAGAAAATTATTACAACGCTAATCAAATTTAAAAAAAATGGCTCTCTTTTTGATTTTAAGGGAAATTCAAAACATTGGCCTTCTTTCTTTTCATCTGAAAAAAGGGTTGTGGTGTAAAGATTCTCTCAATTTTTTGAATATTCGGTGCTGATTTCTGATCTCCCACCAATCATGGCTAAGTCATTGTAGGTCAACGTATTACCTCCCCCTCTCTTCGAAGAAGAGAGGGGGAATGAGGGGGTGAGTTAAACATCGCAAATCAATTTTATTTTTTTGCCTTTTCAGACGTCCTTACAGGACTCGAATCCGGGTGCGTCGATCATCATTCCCCACCAATGAATTGGTGGGCTATTGTCATTTGATCCCTTCGGGATCGGCTTGTGAATTTTAAATAGGTCAGAATTAAAATCCGAAAAAATAATTTGAATCTATTTCCTGAATTAATCCGTTTCGTTCTTTTTAAAAAGGTTTATGTGACAAAAATTCCCGATAGGGAATT